>MPMQ01000003.1 GCA_002238585.1 Kistimonas sp. bin40
GAACCTGGCGAACCTGGCGAACCTGCCGAACCTGCCGAACCTGCCGAACCTGCCGAACCTGCCGAACCTGCCGAACCTGCCGAACCTGCCGACCCTGCCGCCCTGCCGTATATCTGACTGTGCAGTATGCCGCAAAACTCATCGATGAAAATGTCGTAAGCGTTCAGCAGCAGCCCCGCTTTCTGGCCATAACGGTTGTACGCCACAACGGCAGGAATAGCAGCCAACAAGCCTGCCCCGGTCGTTACCAGTGCCTCGGCTATGCCCGGCGCTACAGCCGCCAGTGTAGTTTGCTGAACACCGGCCAGACCACGGAACGAGTTCATCACGCCCACCACCGTGCCAAACAAGCCCACATAGGGACCAATAGAGCCCAGGGTCGCCAGAAACGGCAGGTGGCTTTCCAGAAACTCCTGTTCACGAGCAATGGCCACACGCATGGCCCGTCTCACGCCGTCCATCAGGGCACTTCCCGTTACGGCCTGCTTGCGCAAGCGACTGAACTCAAGAAAACCCACCATGAACGTGCGCTCAAGACCTCCATTGCCCTCAGCGTCGCCCTTCTCCCGCGTTTCTTCGTACAGGGTGCCCAAATTCATCCCCGACCAAAAACGCTCCTCAAAGAGGACGCTGGCTTGCTGCGCCTGACGCAACAGCACCGATTGACGGACAATCAGTGCCCAGGACACAACCGACGCCACCACCAGCAACAACAACACCGCCTGCACAACCCAACTGGCGTTGAATATGAGGGCTCCCATTGACAGATTGTCAGTCACACCCGTTCCTCCCGACCGGTTGCGCCAGCCCGGACAGCCTGCTGCTGATTAACCAGAGACTGGCGCAGATCAGCGGGCAGGGCCGCAGGACGCATGCTGCTGACCCGGACACAGGCCAGTGCCACCGCCGCTTTACACAGTGGTTCTCCTTCTCTGTAGACGGTCTGTTCCACATCCAGACCGGCCTGACCCAGACGCGACAGGCCCACACTGACCTCGACAAGGTCGTCCAGCCGGGCCGGGCTGCGGTAGGCAACATCGGCCCGACGAACCACCAGCATTATTCCCTCTTCCATCAACGCCCCCGGATAAAAGCCCATGGAACGCAGATACTCAGTGCGAGCCCGTTCCATAAAGCGCAGATAGTTGGCGTAATACACAACGCCACCGGCATCCGTGTCCTCGTAGTACACACGGGTCGACCACATAAAGACCGGAGTTGACACCACTTTTTTTCCTGGAAAACGGGAAGAGCTGGCCATAGTACAAAATGGCATGCGTCTTCTCCAGTCATGAAGCACCTGTAAGAGCGTACAAGCCGAAATAGCCTGTCAATACAGCAAGCCGTGCGTCCGCGCTGCCCTGGCTTCAGAACAGCCTGCTGGACAGGACACGCCTGCTGCAACTCCCCGAGGCTGTCATTATTCTCTCTGGCGGCAAGGATCAGACTGTCAAAGCCGACAGGACCTGCGTCAAACCGATTGAGTATGGCCAGCATCCGGCGTCTGTCCACAGACTCGCCCCATGGACATCAGCATCCAGCAGATTCGACACCACAGCCGCCAGTTCTCCGGCCACAGCTCTGTTGCGCTTTTCCTGTGCGTCCTCAGGCACCAGACCGGCATGCCCGCAAGGCCCGGGCTGTCATTCCCCCCGGCGGCTGCGCTGCACAAGGCCTCCAATACCCTCTGGACCTTCTGGACCTTCTGGACCTTCTGGACCTTCTGGACCTTCTGGACCTTCTGGCGGCAGAACGCGAAGCGCCGCATCGGACCGCAGCAATCACGCATGGACACCCGGTATTGTCTGGGTCCCCACCCAGAAACGGCCCGGCTGATGCCCGGGAAGAAAAACAGGCAGCGAGCTGTTTTCCGGCTCAAGACAGGGCTTCTCCCTGCCGCCCCGGGAGTCTGGCTTCTTTTCTGCACCGCTCAGGGCTCCGGTACAGTTTCGCGCCCCAACGCCTGGCTTGCGCTCATGGTCTTGAGTGCCCGACGAATCAGCATCCGGGTTTCCATTCCCTCTTTCTGCACACCAGCCACCGCTTGACGCGCAAAACGCAGTTTGTAACCCAGGGCAACAAGAGCGCTGACAGCATCCTCCGCAGCATCGCCAGGGGGCAATGCTGGTACCTTGTTGCTGGCCTCCTCTTCTTCGGGAGCGACATTCAAAGCCGCCACACACTCCTTCATTTCAACAACCAACCGCTCGGCTGTGCTGCGCTCCATGCCCGGCAAACGAACCAGCAAAGCCGTGTCCTGCTGCTGCACGGCGCGCGCCAAAGCGGCTATACCCGTTCCTGACAGGACAGTCAGTGCCAAAGGAGGACTCAGGCCGCTGACAGCGATCAGCTCGCGAAACAGACGCCGCTCCTGCGGGTCCGCAAAGCCATACAGCAGCAGGGCATCATCCCGGACAAGACAATGGGTATAGAGCTGTGTTTCCTGTCCGGGTTGTGGCAAGCGCACATAGGTCGCCATTGATGTTTCCAGCTCGTAGCCAACGCCTGCCACTTCCAGCACAACATGCGGCAGCGTCTTCTCTGCAACAAGTCCACGCAATATGCCTATCATCTCCGCTCTCCTGTGAATGCGCCCCGTCCAGAAGGCGCGCGCTGGAGAAAATGCCTCGGCGCGCACTTGGCCGGTGGCCTCCCTCCGGTGCCCGTGAAGATCACGAAAAACCTGCGCCAGTGCAGCCGCAAGCTCTACTGCCAAACCGGCTGACAGCCACAGCATTCCCTCATCCCTTGCTACACCTGCACCTCATGCCCTGGGCCCTCACCGGCAGTCCCTTGTCTGGCCTGACGGCAGCAGCTGCACAGACCTGTCCCCTTCTGCGGGCAAGCCTGACCATAGTTACCAGGATTATTGGCGCCCTTCCCCCGACACTTGAGCAAAAACGGCAGAAGATCACTCTTGCGGGCGGTGGGAACAGAGCATAGCGGAGCCCGCAATTTTCGCTAGACACAACAAGGGCTCTTCCAGACAATGTTGTCTGCGATCCATGCCATGGCTGGCAAGTCTTCTGTTCGCCATACCCAATAAGGCAATGGCTGTTACTGCCCCTTGTGACGACAAGAACGCTGCATCTGTACGCAGGCCCGACCTGCTGTCACAGACAGGGCCTTACAAAAACAACCAGAAACCCTGATGCAGTGGCTGCCAGCAGGAAAACGGTGGAAACCGGTTGAGATGGATGAATTGACGGCGGAGGAGTTGCTGGAACAGTTGCGCCAACTGGACGAGAACCCCCGTATCGAAGCCAAACGCGGCCGCGACATTGGCCCGTCCGTCATGCAGTCCATTTGTGCTTTTGCCAATGAGCCCGGACTCGGTGGCGGCTATCTGTTGCTCGGTGTGCAAGAGCCGGATGAGACACACTCCACCTTCTTTATCAGCGGAGTAAACGACACTGACGACCTGCTCAACAGCCTGCAGGCAAACTGCCGGGATCAGTTCGAGACGCCCATTGCGGTGCAGGGACATGCCACTGTGCTGGAAGGAAAAAAGATCATCCGTATTTTTGTTCCAGAGCTTGACCCGGCAGCAAAACCCTGCGTTTTCAAAGGCCTGTGCGGAAAAAAAAATAAACGGAAAACCGGTGTCTGGCGGCGGGGACTCAACAGTGATTATGAGTGCTCACAGACGGAAATCGAACCCCTGTTGTTGGCCAAAAGTGGCACAGGCTTCGAGCAGGTCCTGCTCGATAGCCAGTGGGATGATCTGGATCCTGCGGCCATTGCTCTCTACCGGAACTTGCGCACCAAAGTGCGTCCGGACGCGGAAGAACTCAACGCCAGTGACCCGGACATGCTGCGGGCGCTGCATCTGGTCAAACACAAAGACGGGCACTGGGTGCCCAATGTGGCCGGTTTGCTGCTGATGGGCAAACCCCTGGCACTGCGTCGGCTGCTGCCTGCTGTACGGGTGGACTACATCCGTATTGCGGGAAGCCAGTGGGTAGAAGACCCGGAGCAGCGCTTTGCCACCACACTGGATTTGCGTGAGCCACTGCTACGGCTGATTCCGAAACTCGAGGCGGCCATTGTGGACGACCTGCCCCGCCATTTTCACCTGGAAGAGGGCAGCATCCAGCGCACAGATCAGCCCTTGTTACCGCAAAAGGTGGTCCGCGAAGCCATTGTCAATGCCGTGATGCACCGTGATTATCAGGTAAACCAGCCGATCCAGGTCGTGCGCTACAGCAATCGTATTGAGATGAAAAATGCAGGCTACTCGCTGAAACCGGAAACGCTTCTGGGGGAAATGGGTTCAAAACTGCGCAATCCCATTTTGGCGGCAGTGCTTTACGATCTCAATTTTGCAGAAACCAAAGGTTCCGGTATTCGTACCATGCGCAGCATGCTCAAAAAGGTCGGCCTGACAGCCCCGGTCTTTGCCAGCCATATTATTGCCAATGAGTTCCTGGCCACATACCTGCTGCACCAATTACTGGGTGAAGAACAGCTCTCCTGGCTGAAGAGATTTTCTCATCTGCATCTTGCGGATAATGATGCGCGGGCTCTGATTCTGGCAAAAGAAACCGGTGCCGTGGATAACGCTGGTTTAAGAGCTGTCACAGATCTGGACACGCTGAGCGCCAGCCAAGTGCTGCAGCGCTTGCATCATCAGCTCGGCTTGCTGCAGAAGGGGGGAGCAGGTCCCGCCACCTACTATCGGTTGGCTGGCCAAGCCTGTACCGAGGAGGAGACCGGCCTGCGTTCACAACGCACTGACAATACAGATGACCTCCCCTCAAATACAGATGACCTCCGCTCAAATACAGGTGACCTCCGCTCAAATACAGGTGACCTCCGCCCAAATACAGGTGACCTCCACCCAAATACAGGTGACTTCCGCTCAAATACAGGTGACCTCCGCTCAAATACAGGTGACCTCCGCTCAAATACAGGTGACCTCCGCTCAAATACAGGTGACCTCCACCCAAATACAGGTGACCTCCACCCAAATACAGGTGACCTCCGCTCACATACAGTTGACCTCCGCTCAAATACAGGTGACCTCCGCTCAAATGCAGGTGACCTCCACCCAAATACAGGTGACCTCCGCTCAAATACAGGTGACCTCCGCTCAAATACAGGTGACCTCCGCTCAAATACAGGTGACCTCCGCTCAAATACAGGTGACCTCAGTGTTCCGTCACCAAGCCTCCCTGACGCCCTGCTTGAACGTCTGCGGCAGCTGAAACCGAAAGCTCGCAAAGAAAAGCTGCGGCCTCTTATCGTCTGGCTGTGTGCCCTCCAACCCTGTAAAGCAGATCAATTGGCGCAGCTGTTGGGCGGGCGTCAGGTCGCTTCCTTGAAGTCAAACCATATCAATGCATTGCGGGCCAAGAGCAAGCTACTGGCTTATACCCACCCGGAGGTGGTGAATCACCCCGAACAAGCCTATACGGCCACAGCCAAAGGGCTGCGCTGGCTCAAAGAGCAAGGAATCCTGGTTAACAAGAGCGCAAAGCCCGGCTCCCCCCCCTCACGACAAGAGAACCCTCCCTGATACGGCCGCTACAGCGTCCCCCGGGTGTCTGCGGCGCACTTGTCACTGACATGTCCCGGCACTCACTCTTGTTGTCCCGCTCCAGCTGCCCCCGCGCAAACGGTGCCTGTACAGCCTTGCAGCACCAGAGCAAAAAAAGCAGATTCAGGCAACAAGACAAGCCCCGGGCGGCACCGCTCCCGCCGCAGGGATCAGAGCCTTACGACCGGACCGTAGCCCAGTGGCAAAGACACCGCACTGCCTTGTGACAAACCGGCGACCCCAGCAGTAGCAGACCGCCAGGGCTGCAACAAGCCTGGCGTGGCAGCCGTCCCCGGGGCCGGGGCAGGCAACCGGGGAACCGAGGCAGGCTGCAGCATCGATTCGACATCTCGCAAGTTGGTGGCCCGATGCAAAAGACGGAATGCAGCAGAACCCTCGGTAAAAGTGCAGGCGCTGGCTTCTTCTGTTTCCACAAAGCAGGACATAAAAGGAGACAGGCGCACCGGCAGCGCACCCTGCGGACACACCAGTTGCATACGGCGCCCCTTCACCGCAAAGCCCACTTGCGACAGGTCGGGCGTCACAGATCCCAGCCTCACCAGGTCACCGCTGGCCTGCATATGTGCCAGCTGCTGTTGCCACTGGTCACCAGGCGGCAAAACAGACGGCAGGCTCGCAGCAAGATCCGCCCCCGTCAGAGAACGCAACTTCCCTGACCCGGCCAGCCGTGCGGTCAAGTCCTCCAGAAACTTGTCCCCCGCCGCCTCTCCCACCACCGCGATCTGCTGTGCAGCCGACAAGTTGCCGAAGTGGCGCCTGGCCCGGGCAATGGCAAAAGCATCCATGTCGGCACAGGGCCCATTCTCACACAGGCTATGTACGAGT
This sequence comes from Kistimonas sp. bin40, assembly GCA_002238585.1. GTDB lineage: Bacteria > Pseudomonadota > Gammaproteobacteria > Pseudomonadales > Endozoicomonadaceae > Sansalvadorimonas. Next base: position 6,386 of record MPMQ01000003.1, read on the forward strand.
TTGGTCGCCAGCCCCAACACCGGATACATCTTGTGCTCTGCGGCCACCAGTGCCTCCCGGTAGGGACTCAGACAGTCGTGCAATGCGTGAAACAAGGAAGGACAGGCGCCCGGCGGCAGGAAAAAGGCCTCTTTCTGCACCAGGTGCAATGCACTCTGCAAGGTCACCCTGAAAGGTTCCAGCTCCTGCAGAAAATCCACCGCCGGCGCCTGGGCGTGTTCGTGCAGTTTCTCCTGCAAATCGCGCAGAAACTCAGGATTCATGCCCCCAACCGACATGAGTGCAGTGCATTCTCGCAGCTCCGGAGCGGCAGAAGCACTCACCGGAGACCGCAGGCCCTCCAGAGCATGGAGTGTGCCCAGAATATCCGTCCACAACTGCTGTTCCGAGCGATGCAAAATAACAAAAGGGTGGCCTTCCAACATCTGTATCCAACGCTCCATGGCACTGAGCATGCCGGCGGCCACCTGCCCACTCCGATTGGAACACAATCTTTGCGCATGACGGCCCAGGCAATCGTTGTAGGCTTTGTACAAGTGCTTGATAGCCGCAACAAGTTGCGCCTGGGTCATATCAGCATCAGGCTCACAGAGCCCACGCCTGACCTGTCGCAATAGATCGACCAGCTCCGGCGCACGCCCATTGGGGCAGTCTGGCTCCGATTCGGACAGCCATGCCAGCGTCTGCTTCTCGATGCGTTTGAGCTGCGCCTGCTCATCCTCGCGAAAGAGAGCATAAAATTTCCGCCTTTCCTTGACTGTACGATCTCCAACCAGACTGCTGGCATGCCTCCTGAGATCGTCCAGGAACAGTGCATGCGGATCAAGGCCTGACGCCGAGGAAGGCTGCAGGTCGCCATCCCCGGCCTCGCCCCGGGGTGAGCCACACAGGGTCTCCGGGGTGAGAAAGGGGGTGCTGTCTTCATCTGAATCGGAATCTGACACCTCTTGTGGATCCGATCTGTCAGGGCCCTTCAGCGGCCCCAGGAAAGATGGCCGCGGCACAGCCGATGGTGTCAGCCTGTTGAGCAAATGCAGAGCCTGGGGCTCCTGCAGAAAAAACCGACCAGGTTGGGCTGGAACAAAGCAGGCTTCGCCAGGCTTCAACCAGGGACCACCCGGTGCCCAGTCTATAGTCCCACTGGTCACATCTGTGCCCGCAAAATTGAGCCCGCAGCCGGGAAGGCCCGCCTGGCCGCACAAGGGACGCAAGGCACGCAGCACGGGCAGCAAAGACGACCGCCCCTGGCTGACCAAAGCCATCCAGGCATTGTCATGAAACAGCAGCACTATGCCAGCGCTGTGACCATGCTCCTGCAACCAGCCGCCGCACACGCCTGAATGAAATTGCTGCCCCGCACTCAACCGGGCGCCACGCCAGCCCAGATTGCCGCAGACTCCTGCGGCAGGATCCGCCTCAAGAATCAGCACAGTCTGCTCTGTCGCTGCGGCATACCAGCCCAGCAAGGCCAGTGCTGTCACCTCAACCGGCCCCTCCTCAGCCAGCACCAGTGGCGACCGGCTACTGCTGCGAACCGGAGAAGACACTGGTTGGTGTTCCCACTGTTCCCGGGCCTGCGCCAGACAGGCTCTGCGTGCCTGCTGCCCCTCACCCGGCTGCTGAAAAACCAGTGGCTCGATCAGTCGGCACAAATGCGTCATGGAATCGCCCGGCTCACAGACAGCGAAAGACAGCTGCGCTGCCACACCGCCAGTGTGCTGATAGTTCCTGACCATATCAGCCAGCATCTGTATGTTCATGCGTCCTCCCGCTTGTTGAGCATCCAGCCGATACTGGCAGAAGGCTGATCAACCAGACCGCACTTTCTGACACAAGAGAGCTGCTGCCGCTTTTGTTTTCCTTTTATGTAAGACATGCCTGCACCGGCCAGAGTTCCACTGCAAGGCCATATCCCTGACGACCTCTGCACAAGGGCCGGATGCCAACTGCATGCGTTCGGGGATCAGGTGGGCATGATTCGAAAGATCGCGGTCTTTGAGGCGTGCAGGCATGCCCCGTCTTCGTCTTGTGGCGGCGCCAGGAAACGGCAAGCTTGTATGCCCGGCCGTCCTTGTGTGGCAGGTCGGGTATGCAACCTCAGCCGGCCGCACTGGCTGCCTTATTCCAGCGCGATGGTTGGTTCTGCACAATCTGACGTCTGGATCGCCTCACCCGGCCGGGACTCAACTGGTTAAACAAAGGCGATGAACAGCGGCATGCACAACAGCTGTTCCCACCTTTTCAGCCGTCGAGTTTTGCACCGGGCAGGGCTATAATTGCCCCTTTTCAACGCGAGGGCATGTCAATCAGACACTCCCCTGCGGCCAGGACAAGGACAGGTGCCAGCCCGTGTATACTCTTCGCAACCCTTTGATGTGGCTGCCTTCCGCCACCCTTGTGCTCATGATCAGTGCCTGTGGCTTTCAACTGCGTGGTGCGGCAACCCTGGGGCCAGTGCTGCACAGGCTGGCTGTCGCTGATGATGACATGCCTTTCATCAGCCAGCTCGAAAACGCCCTGCGTCAGGCTGGTACCTCAATCAACACCAGCAACCCCGACTACTTCCTCAGAGTGCTGGCTCTGGAGCAGGACAATCGTAATGACAGCCTGTCCGAAAACCGGGAAGAAATCGAGATGACCGCGCGCCTGCGCTGGCAACTGGAAGACGCCAGGGGACAGATTCTCCTGCCGCAACAGCAGCTTGAAAGGCGCAGCCACACCAGTATCAGCGATCGCTACAATGCCTCCGCCCTTGAGCAGGAAACCGCACAGCAAGCCCTGCTGCAAGAACTGGCACGGGCACTTGTTGATCGCCTGGGTGCCCTTGAAGAAGCCGATTTGCACAAGGAAGAGGAACAGAAAGAGACACCCCACTTCCACGCGCAAGACGTGTCTGACTAATGCCAACAAACCTGAAGGCCGAACAACTGCCCCGTCACCTGGCATCGGTCAGGGAAGAAATGGAGCCTGCCTATATCGTCTCCGGGGATGAACCGCTGCAGACCCAGGAAGCCTGTGACGGCATTCGTGCGGCCGCGCGCCAGCGAGGCTACACCGAGCGCGTTGTCTACACCGTGGACACCGGATTCAGCTGGACAGACCTGCTGAGCGAATTTGGCAACCTGTCCCTGTTTGCCAGCCGCAAACTGGTCGAGTTGCGCGTCCCTTTCGAACGCGCCAGCGGTGGCAAGGAGGTGCTGATCAACTATGCAAAGAACCCACCCAGGGACACCCTCCTCCTGCTGCAAACCAGTCGCATCGCCAAGGCCAAAGAAAAAACAGCCTGGTTTGCCGCATTGGCTGCCCGTGCCGTCCACATCCGGATATGGCCAGTGGAACCTGGACAGCTGCCCGGCTGGATCCGGACCCGTCTGGCAAGAGCCGGACTGAAAATCGATCCCCAGGCCCTGGAAATGCTCTCTGGCTGTGTTGAAGGCAATCTGCTGGCCGCAGCCCAGGAGGTCGAACGGCTGAAACTGCTCGCCGACAATGCGCTGGTGACCGTAGAAACTGTCCGTCAGGCTGTGGCCGATCACGCACGCTACACCCCGTTCGATCTGGCCGATGCGGCACTCGCCGGCAATGCCAGACAGAGTCTGCGCATCTACGCAACCCTGATGGCCGCAGGCTCGGAACCCTACCCGATTCTCTGGTCGCTGACCCGCGAGCTGCGGCTGGCAAACCATATAGCAGCCAGCCTGCGCCAGGGCGTTGCCTTGCCACAGGCGCTCGAACAGGCAGCCCGGGTACACGGGCAGGTGCCTTTTCTACTGAAAAAAAAGCAGGCCCACTACCAGCAATTTATTTACAGACTGGGTGAGCGCACTATCCGGCACTGCATCAAGAAAGCGGCACAGGCAGACAGGCTACTCAAAGGTGCCGTCGCCGACGACGGCCAACCCGCCAGCCAGGCTCTGGCCAATCTGATTGTGGCCATGAGCACCGGTTCCACCAACCTGCCCGAGCCGGGGGCCTCTGCGCCGCTGCCTCACTGAAATACCACTGCGTTCATCGGGGCACTGCCTCTACACCGTCTGCAAGCGCAGCCCGTACTTGCGCAGCTCATTTGTTGAAAGATTTCGGCTCTGCAAGATGCTGGCACAAGCCTGATACCGCTCCTGCATGTACCGGGCCAAATACTCCTGACGGCCCACATCCGCCCTGGACAAAGGCCCCAGCTGGCTGAACTCTTCTCGCCTGATTTTCTCATGCTCCAGGTAAGCACGCCTGTAGCTTTCCAGCAGTCGGTCCTCATGGGAGAGGTGCATAAAACGAAGGCCTTTCCAGCATCCCCACAGGAGGCCACCCATGGTGGACAGCAGCACAGCCCCACCAAGGCCCACCGCAAAACCGGTCTGGGAAGCTGCCGCACCCGCCACCACATTGGGAAGCAAGGTCGCGCCGGACAAGCCACCCACCATCGCCGACATGGACACCACACTGCCCACCACCAGCAGCGAAGCACTGGCGCTCGCGGCGACCAGCAACCATTTCGGACTCAGACAGCAGTCCACAGCACGGAAAATCTGAGCCGCCACCAGGCGTGCTGAACGGGTCCTGCGCGCCAGCTGGCGGGGCTCAGGCTGGTGCTCGTTCCACAACCGGTAGTCCTCTTGCGTCACCCTCACCCGCCTCTCCACCAGCGAGACCAGCGCACTGCCCTCGTCCAGGCAAGACGTCTGTGAGTCTACAGAGTCCGCACTCCCCACTCCCTGTCCAACAGCGCTCGCTGGCTGCGGCGTCCGTGCCATATCACTGACAGGCCAAAAAACATTAAGAGAAACTTCGTTCATCGCTACTTACTCCCCCTGACCACGAACGGATATGAGCCAGCTCCTGCCGCCCGGAAACACTTGTTGTTGCCAACGATCTTTTAAACGGGCGCGCGCCGTGACCCGGTAGACTGTGCTTGATGTCGATGACCAGCTCCAGGGTGTGAAGGAAACCATATATCCTTCCTCCTCGTAGAAAAGTTCACCTTGAATCTCCTTGCCAGTATGCGCGTCGGTGATGACGATGGCGTTATCTGCTACAAGCACTATCGTATTCCTGCCGATGGCAACGGCCTTGTGCGCGATCAAACTATCTTTATCCAAAGGGCGGTCAGAGAGAAAATGAATGCGTCCCCAAGGGTCCCTGGTGCTGCGCTCCAGGGCATATCCAGGCCCCGGGAACAGCGTTGGCATTGCCGGTGCATGCCGTCCCTGCAACCGTTTCCAATAAAAGGTCCACAGGTTGGCCAGCGCCCCGGCTGTAAAGCGCACACCGCCCGGCTGGTCTCTGTAGTTGTTTCGCAGCCAGGGGTAGATGGCGCTGTCTTGTATATCCGAGTAAACATTGGTGACCAGCCGCTCCAGCGCTGCTGCGGCAATCATGGTCTGCTGTCCATTCATCAATTCTTCCCGGGTCAGGTTGTGTCCCATATCCCTGAACACTTGCAGCAGATCCTCCAGCGGGGAAACTGCTGTCGGAAAGAGCTCCAGTGCATAGCCGTAATCAACCAGCGCGTACTTGTCGACCAGCAGGTCGCGGGCAATGAGAGGCGAGTCTGAATCAACGGCGTCCAGGTATTGCGAACGGGCATCCATCAGGAGATCGTAAGATTCATCCGCAACGCCGTGCGCAATCATTCCCATCATATGGGCAATCAGTTTCTGACACCGTTCGCTGCGCCAGGCACTGCGTCCGGCTGAAGCTCGACCACACTGACTCTCCACATGGTCAAAGTAGGCACTGTGAAAGGGAGGCCAATGGGACATCTCCCCGTAGAGACTATCGCTGGCATAGCCACCATCCGGAAGCACCGCACCAATGACAAGGCTGCTCAGGTTTTCCTGGAGCAGAGCCTGCAATTGCTTGTCTGTCACCATACCCACAGCCTCATAGGCCATGATGGTGTGCACCGCAGCCCCCGCTCCCAGGCTCACGCGCGCCAATGTCAGCGTCAGGGCGAATACCACAATCACGGCCGCCAGCCTGACGCGCATCGCCTTTGTGTCTTTGTTCATACCACTCGGAACCTCCGCTCTCTACCACTCGCCCTGTGCAGGAGAGTGTGCAGAACGGTAGACACTTTACAGCTCACGAAGTTCCCCTTGTTGTCAATGCAGTCCAGCTGGCTGACAACACCACAGCTGGCCGGGTTTTCAACTTTTCAACTTTTCAACTTTTCAACTTTTCAACTTTTCAACTTTTCAACTTTTCAACTTTTCAACTTTTCAACTTTTCAACTGTTCAACATAGTGGAGGGATGGGGCAAGACTGACTCCGGCTCGTGCACAATGCACACATACGCATCGGCTGGCACCCTGTTGGCGGCAACCAGAGTAGATTCCGGACACAGCAGCAATGCCCAGGGCACGGCATGGTCCGTCGATGATAAAAACCGGCAGCACCCGAATGCCTGGCTGTAACATCCTTGTTCACCGATTAAACTATCTTGCCAGAGCAGCTTCCCACTGGGCCGGTGCGACTTCTTCAGCTCATCAACACTGATTCAGGTTCAACAAGCGGGCTGAAATCACTGTTACGCAAGCCCGGCTGCCAACTCAGCCGTACAAGCGCCATCAGCAAAAAACCCGACGCCAAAACGTCGGGTTTTCCTTTGGTAGTTCGAAGAACTCAGACCATCATTTGGCGTCCGCCTGTACCTGCGCTGCACCTTCGTCCAGGCTCAGGAATTGATCCTGATTCACAGAACCCACAACGGACTGGAAGACCGAACTATGATCACTGCCGCCAGCAGTCCCAACGTTTGCGGTATCCATCGCCACTGAGGCCGCGTGATTCCCTTCCTCACCCTGTACACCATCATCTGAATTTGAGTCGCTCGTTCCCGGCCGACTTTTCAAAAAGTCATTCTCTCGCTGAAGTTTCGCGTTCTCTCCCTCAAGAATCCTGTTGTGGTTAACAAAAGCTCTTTTACACACCAGGAACTCTTCTTGCGCTTCCCGCTGGGCATTCTTGGCGGCACCACAGGCTTGCTCAGCTTCTTTGCACGCTTCCAGTGCCTCGTCCTTGGCGCTGACTTCCTCGGTAAGCTTCTCCTGCAAATCTGTCACGCACTGACCGCGCTGCGCAACCTCCTGACTCAATTTCGTCACATTGTCCCGTAGTTCTTTGACACTCAGTAAGTAATCGACTTTGACGTCCAGGGCACCTGCCGTATCTATGAAGTCTTGCGCCTGAGCTCTCTCTCTCCAGCTATCAAAGCGGGTTATAACAAAGCGGGCAGCGCAAGCCGCCGCCCCCAGGCCGCAGGCAACAGGAAGCGCTACCGGCGCTGTCACACCAGTAAGAATCGCCAGCTGGGGCAATGCCGCAATGGGCGCTACAAAGGTTGCAAGGTATTTGAAAGAATCCCAATGGCTGGCCTTCCTTTCTGTCAGAGCCTTCTGCTTATCCCCTGCGTTTCTGAGCTGGGTTGCACGCCGGTGCAAGATATCCGCCGCGTCTACCTCCTTCCTTTGACCACAGTCTTCAGCACGCCGTAGCGCCGCATTGGTACACCGCCTCTGGATGATGGACCTTCCTGTACGCTGCAAGGCGTTGAACAGGGTGCCCAGAACAGGAAACACGAAGGGTGCTGCGATAACCGCACCGGTTCCCGCGCTGAGACCACCGAAAACAGGCGACACAGTGCGACCGGCCAGCTCCGTCAGTGCCGGGCCACAGTATTTGTCGATAATGGCCGCAGCGCTGGACTGCAGACCCGCCACAGCATCTGGTGCTGCAACCGATACGGAGTAGGCAGCAGCCCATCCTTGAGAAAGAGCCGCTTTTGCTTTTCCTGCGACATCCGCAGCAGCAACTGCCACACCATCGGGCAGCCAGCGGGCGACATTATTAAAGAGACTGTCGGGATTGATATTCATGTTTTTTACCATCGGAACCTGGATTTGCATGGAACACCTCCTTGGCTGCACGCAACGTTTTTTTCATTTGTGGCTTCATCGCCGTTTTCCACCCGAAGTCATTTCGCTTGGGTTATGTACGGTAGATCCTCCGGCGTCAGCAAAAGTTCAAACAATATTCACCTGGCATTGAGAAACGCTTTTTTGCTGACCTTTTTTGCTGAATAAAGGAACAGTCGATCAACAGGGGCATCACACAGTGGCGGCAGCCTGTTTTTTCAATTGCTGGAAACCTGAACTCATCAGCCATCAGAGGAGGATTGGAGGCCCATGAACAAGGACGTCCAGGCAGGGGCATGCCAGTTTTCAAGGGATATCCGGTGAGAGGCGGCCGAAAGACAAGCGATGTTATTGCCCCTGTCCATCATGACAGCTCCGCTGCTATCGCGGGCTGTGCACTCCGGTTACATAGCAGATCTCGAACGTCTCCCATGCTATCTGTCCTGTTTAACCCAATGCACCAAGTTCCAGGGGCGGGAGGGGCATTGCTGAAGACAGGAAGACAGGAAGACAGAAAGACAGAAAGACAGAAAGACAGAAAGACAGAAAGACAGAAAGACAGGAAGACAGAAAGACAGAAAGACGGAAAGACGGAAAGACGGAAAGACGGAAAGACAGGAAGACAGATGAAGGTGAGAAAGGCAGAGAAAGGTAAAGCAAGCTACAAGCTAACAGTCTGATATTACACGCCCGCGCCTGGGAGGTACCCTGGAGGACGGGTGACTCGTCCCGGTGTCTTCGCTGTCACCGGTAGCGACACGCCTTCCAGGAGACCCCGTTAACCAGGCTGTTACATGGGGTGCGTTACACTCTGGCTCGCCATGGTCCAACCCGTACCAGCCACTTTCACTGGAGACGACCATGTTTCCTGTTACAACGGCCCCCAGCGAGCCAATGCCTGCGCCGGCAAGATCAACAACCCTCTCCGCGACTGTCAACGGCAGAAGAAACCCCTTGCTATCGCCGACTGCCTCCATGACCCCCTGCCCTTATCGAGGCTGCAGGAAATTTTTCAACCGCAACAGCCAGGCATACAAAGATCATCTCTTCCTCCACCTTCTCAAAAGGCCCTGGGTATGCGGCTTTGAAAGCTGCGGCAAGCGATTTGAGTCACAGGGAAACCTGCAGAGGCACATAACCGCTCACAAAAGGTCAGAGGCGTTTTTCTGTTCTATCGGGGAATGCAGGCAAAGGTTCAGGTGGGCAGCCGAACTAAGCGCCCATTGCAGGAAAGTCCATGCCACAGAAAAAGCTTTCTCCTGCACCGTGGAAAGCTGCCCAGTACGCTTTGCCCGGCGCGCCACTGCCCGGCATCATGTCTTCAGCCATCATACAGCGACCAGGACCTTTTTCTGCCCCATCCAGGACTGCGTAAAGCGATTCAAAGACAAGAAAAATCTGGACCAGCACCTACTCGGCCACAGCGGAGAGAAACCATTCCCCTGCCCTGTTGAAGGCTGTGAAAAACGCTTTACGCGACAAACCTACATTCGGACCCACCTGCTGATCCATAGCGGAGACAAGCCCTTTTCCTGCTCGCAGGAAGACTGCATAAGAACCTTTCTGACCAAACAAAATCTTCGAAATCATCTGCGCTCCCATCATGCAAGGCAGTCTCCATTGGCTGGCCCCGTTGAAGGCAGCAGAAGGCAGTTCAGGACCCCGACAGCCGGGTCTATCCAGATGTTTCCCCCTCTTTTTCCTGGCAGGCACTGCCCCAGGTTCAAACCGCACCCGTGCCCGGCCTCCGCCTCCGGCCGCGAACAGCACTTGTCACGCCCCGCAAGTCTGCAAGTGCACTATCAGCGCCATAACAGACAGGGCGTGCCCTCCAGCCCGGTTGGGACCTGCCCCCCAATAGACTTCAGACAAGAAAACCCTCTCAACCCGCACTTGAACTTTTTTCCTGGCCAGCCTCGAGCGCTGTCGTTCCCCCCCCGAGCGACCAGGCTGTCACCCTCAAAAGAGCAGCGGCACAACCGCCCTGACAGAGCGTACGACTCCATCGTCACCTGGGTGACTGCTCCCCCGGCCGCGCCTCTGGCCATGACGACGCCGACGCCAGAAGTACAGATGATCAGGCACTGGCAATGGATGCAATCGACGATGGAACCAGTTGCTCCTGTGCACCAGACACCGCCGCCACCAAACAGGGAAGGGGCCTTGCCGCCTGAGTTTCTTCCGTTACAGTTTGTAGCCGACAGCGAGCCGGTCCAGACGGCAAATCAACCAGACGCCCCACTCAGGGATCCGGTTCAGGATCAAGACCAGGCTGATGCCCTTGCAGACCCCACAGACATGTATACCTTCCATCTGTCAGAGGATCGGCGGGATGCCGCCCGGAGTCGCCCCCATTGAGAACAAGTCTGACCTGCCCCTTTTCATGCAGACCTGAGTTCAGCTGTCATCGTCCCTGTTGCTGGCCTCATCACAGACACCAGCGCCAGGCAGCGTCCTGACAAGGTCGTCAGAGGGGTGGTACAACCACTCCCTGTAACGAGAGTCCAACGGTGTTCCGGGTATCTTCAGCAGCCTTTGTCGCTTTCATTTCGCGTTACTGGCTGCAACAACAACCCATACAACCGTCCTGTGCCAACCAAATCAACACAGCGTTTTTCCAGTGTCAGCAACGACCGGGAGCTCCTTCCTTCTGTGAGGACCAGGCTGCCATCCAGACACGGAGAACACGGACACAAAATGGCGATGGAAAAATGTTCTGGCCATCCCTGCTGAAACGGGGGGCCTGCTTATTGTTCCCCGGGAGGCCAACATGCAATTGAACCGCACACAGGCAACAAGGAACCATCCGTTTTCTCTTACACAAAGACAGCCACACCCTTGCCCGGCTGAAGGCTGCGACGGACGCTTCAAACGACTGTTTGAGGCCCGGACGCACTATCAGGCTCAGCACCAGCAACATCCGCATCCCTGTGACATTGAAGGCTGTCAAAAGCGGTTCAAACGCAAGCGCGATCTGAAAATACACCACCGGGTTCACACCGGGGAAAAACCCTTCATCTGCCCCATTGAGGACTGTGGCAAACGGTTCGGGCGAGAGAGTACTGCTCGCACGCACCGTCTGGTGCATACCCGGCAATGTCGCTTTTTCTGCCCTGTTGAGGGTTGCGCTAACGCCTTCAAGCGCAACTGGCAGTATCAACTCCACTTGATGCGCCATACGGGAGAAAAACCCTGGGCATGCTCTTTTGACTTCTGTGACAGGCGGTTTGTCCGCAAGGAGCATCGCCAGATGCATCTTTGTGTCCACACCGGAGACAAGCCCTTTGCCTGCCCCTTTGAAGGCTGCACCAGACGTTTTGCGAGCAGAGCAGGCCGCAAGTCGCATCTGAAAATCCATGGACATCCACAACCCTGTCCCCGCCCCCTCAACAAAGGCCAACAAGGCCAGGCGGGCAATGCTCTGGTTCATGGTCACCTTGCAAGTCACCGCCCGGAAAAACCGTTGGACCACAGCTTACCTTCAGGCCACAGCTTACCTGTACCTGTGCGCCACAGCTTACCTGTACCTGTGCGCCACAGCTTGTTGAAAAGCGGCAACACGCCACCTCCCAGGACAGTAAAGGCTCCGCCTGTCGCACAGTTTTATTCAGGAAAGCAAAGAGCATTTTTGCCCCGGCAGCTATCTGACAAATACGACATCAGCAAGCCTTTCCGGCACCTGCCTGACAGAATACAGACAACCCCTGTCTCAAGGGCAACTCTGCCTTGTCACAGCACCCTTCCCACGCAGTTTCAGAGGCCGCTGGTGCGTTCAATACCGATGGGATCAACCCCCATGAGCGTTGAATCAGAAGCCGAATGCCTTGACTTGCTCCGTCCCTATGACCTGTGGCTACGGCTGGCACGCATCCCGCCCCCGCACGGCCTTGCCGTACCAGCTCCGCTGCCGCCACAACATCAGGAAAGATTCTGGCACCTGCTGTCCATGACGATCAATCGCCAGCCATCGCCGCCTGGCCGGATACCGCCACAGGGACAGGGTGGCATCTCACAATGGTTGCACTCTCCTGCAGACAGCGGGCCGATTCCGGCAGCCGGTGGTGCGTCCGGCGCAGACAGTGGCGGACACACACACTGTTCTTCTGGCTGCCAATCGGGACATCAACCACCGCCTCCCCTCAGGCTTGTCGGTGCCCAGAAAAGTGTCATTCCACTGGCAAGCTTCTATACCCTGATGACACGGCAATTGCTGGCGCGGCTGTTCAATGCACATTTGTGACTTTCCCTACACGGGTACTGCCTGGCATGACAGCAACAGCCGCCCAAAAAGCCAGTCTGCACCAGCAGGGCCCTGCCATGGAAAAGAGTATTCTGACTCTGGTGCGCCTGATCCCAACCTTGTCGCAGCCACACTGCCGGCCTCGCCGTTGCTTGCCTGCGGTCAGGTCCACGCAAGCGTCCAGGACCTGACGCCAACTCCCTGGCAATGATCCTTGCCACTGGCCAAAGGGGCGCCGGGTAAACAGCAACCGGCACCCCAGCGCAAACACACAAACATCGACATCCTCCCCGTCCTGAAGGACGGGGCTTGCCGCGCACTGGGTCAGAGCTCTTCAGTCCTGGCGCCCTGCTGCGCTCAACTGCGGCTTTGTGCCAGCTCCAGGAGTTCGCGCACCCCGACCATATACAGGGCAAACTCATCCTTGCCGGCATGCGACAAAGCCCACTGTTGCAACTCGGCAATGACTCCACGCCAACGCGCCAGCGGCGCTTGCTGCGCCTGACTCCAGCGCTGCATCAGATCCTCGACCTTGACAGCGTCGGCGTCTCCGGCCAGCTGCAGCAGGCTGACACTCAATGCGCGCTGCTGACAAGCCAGTTCATCACGCAATCCCTCCCGCGCCATCGAGTGCCAGTAGTTGGAGACCTTGATGTTGCTGAGCTTCTGGGACAACCAGGGCAGCTCGAGAAACTCACCTATGGCGAAAAAGACAGTCGCCACCAGCGTCAATGGCTGGCCTGTCTGATCAGCGGTCTGGACAATCGACAACATGCCAGAGAAATGACGCACGCCGGCAATGCGCCTTGCCAGCGCTTCCGGCACCTGCCCCTGTGTCAGTTCATCAACACGTGCCCGCCAGGCCTGACACTGACACTCAGGGAGAATCGCTTCCAGGTTATCCATCAACCACAGAATGCGCTCCCGGTAGTGCTCAACACAGGCACCCGTGCCTCTGCCCAGCTCTTTCATCTTGACCAGCCAGCGCGTAGCCCAACGTAGCAGACGGGCGACCTCGCTCATCAACTCGTGCTGGAGACCTGTCTCCACGACATGGTCCAGACGCTCTATGGAAGCCCACAGCTGCTCGGCACCAAATACGTCCCTGGCTACGAAAAAACCACGGACAACATCCATCGTATCAACGCCTATCGAACGCTCCAGACGATCAACAAAGGTAATCCCCATCATGTTGACCAGATAGTTGGCCAGCTGGGTGGCCACAATCTCGCGGCGCAGACCATGCCCGCCCAGATGCTGGCGGTATTTCTTCACCAGAACAGCCGGAAAAGCACCGTCCATCTCCCGGGTCAGGCAAGGATCATCCGGCAATGTCGAAGCCAGCAGTTGTTCCTTGAGTGCCGCCTTGCTGTACGAAATCAGTACCGACAGCTCTGGACGCGTCAAGCCCTGACCATTGTGTTGGCGCTCCCGGAACTGCTCTTCATCGGGCAGAAACTCAATACCCCGGTCCAGCCTGGCTTTTTCCTCAAGCTTGTGGATGGCCCGGGCATACTCTTCCATATCCCCTGCACACTCCCGCTCGGCCAGGGCAACAGCACGCACCTGCCTGTAGGTGTTGACCAGCACCAGACTGGCCACATCGTCGGTCATCCCTTCCAGCATCCGATCGCGCTGTTTGCGGGTCATATCCCCTGACGCCACCAGACTGTTGAGCAGAATTTTGATATTGACTTCATGGTCGGAGCAGTCAACGCCACCAGAGTTGTCCATGAAGTCGGTGTTGAGCGCACCACCATTGAGTGCATACTCAATCCGGCCCAGCTGGGTGAACCCGAGATTCCCCCCTTCTGACAACACCCGGGCTCGTACATCACGGCCATCAACCCGAACCGGGTCATTGGCCTTGTCGCCAACATCAGCATGACTTTCGGTGGATGACTTGACATAGGTTCCTATGCCACCGACCCAGATCAAGTCCACCTGAGCCTTGAGAATCAGGCTGATCAGCTCATTGGGTGTCAAACGGGATGCGCGGACGTTGAACAGCTTTTTCATCTGCGCAGTCAGGGAAATGGATTTCACCCCACGCGAAAAGACACCACCGCCCTCGGAAATCAGCTCGCTCTTGTAATCGGCCCAGCAGGAACCCTGCATAGTGAACAGGCGCTGCCGCTCGGCAAAGCCGACCGCAGGATCAGGGTCAGGATCCACAAAAATGTGCATGTGGTTGAAAGCCGCTACCAGCTTGATTTTGTCAGAGCTGAGCATGCCATTACCGAAAACATCGCCCGACATATCACCCACGCCCACCACAGTGACAGGGTCGGTCTGGACGTTGACGCCTTTCTCCCGAAAGTGTTGCTGCACAGAGACCCAGGCACCACGCGCAGTGATCGCCATCTTCTTGTGGTCGTAGCCGGCGCTGCCTCCAGAAGCAAAGGCATCACCCAGCCAGAAGTTATAGCTGGCGGCAATCTCATTGGCTGTGTCAGACAGGGTGGCCGTTCCTTTGTCGGCTGCCACCACCAGATAGGTATCATCGTCGTCGTAGCGCACAACCCGTGGCGGATGAATCACCTCGCCCTCGACCAGGTTGTCTGTGACATCCAGAAGAGCGCGGATGAACGTCTTGTAGCAGGACTTGCCCTCTTGCGCCACGTCCCCGTCGAAGCTGCTGTCCGACAAGCGTTTGGGAACAAAGCCCCCCTTGGCTCCCACAGGAACTATCACCGCATTCTTGACCTTCTGGGCTTTCACCAGACCCAGAATTTCGGTACGGAAATCCTCGACACGGTCAGACCAGCGCAAGCCACCACGCGCCACCTTGCCCGCCCGCATATGGACGCCTTCCATGGTCGGGGAGTAAACAAAAATTTCGTAGACAGGGGCAGGTTTCGGAATATCCGTGATTTCCGGCGGCGAAAATTTCAGACAAAGGTAGTCGTACCACTGTCCCTCGCCGTCCTTTTGGTAGTAGTTGGTACGCAGTGTCGCGACCATCAGTTCCATATAACGACGCAGAATGCGGTCTTCACTCAGCACACAGACATCATCCAGCGCCTTTCTGATTTGCTGCTGGGCGTGCTGCCGGCGCGCCAGCCTCTGACTGTGTGACAGGTCCAGGTCCGGATCAAAAGACACCTCGAACAACTGAAAAATTTGGCGGGCAATGGCGCCGTTGCCACAGAGCGTTTCGGCAATGTAACTCTGGCTGAAACCACCAAACTGTATCTGCTTCATGTAGCGTGCATAAGCGCGGAATACCGTAACCTGACGCCATGTCATGCCGGTCATCAGTACCAGCCTGTTAAAGCGATCATTTTCGGCCTGGCCGTGCCAGATACACTCGAAAGCATCCTGAAACTGGGCAGACACCTGGCGCAAGGGCAGCACCTGACTCTGCACCAGCGACAGGGTGAAATCGTGCAGGTAGATAATCTGGTCGTCCCGCCGCAACCGGTACGGGTGCTCACTCAGAACCCTGAGTCCCAGATTCTCCAGAATCGGCAGCAGATCAGACAAGGACAGGGCACTGTTGTAATAAAAAACCTTCAGGTGCAAATATTCGTCGTGGTCGGGCAGCTGGTAAAAGCGCATCGCCATGGGTGCGTCCCTGGACAGGGGCAGCATGGTTTCGGCATCTGCGACAGCGGTGGGTGCTGTGAAGGAATCACGGTAACTGACAGGAAAGCCCGTAGAAAAGCTGCGAAACAGCTTCTTGCCTTCGACTTCACCCCGAGCCCTGATCAGACAATCCTTGAGCTCGCCCTCCCAGGAGCAAGCCGCCTGATGGATATCAGCACGAATAGCCTGAAGATCGGCCGCTACGCTGTTACCATCGGCCAGCCTCAACACATAATGTACACGTGCCAGAATGGACTCCGAGAAAAAGGTGGTGAACTCAACGTCCACGGCATCAAGGTGCCGACACAGAATGTTCTGGATTTTGAGACGCAATGTTGTGTCGTACACTTCCCGGGGAACATACACGAGAACAGAGCAGAATTGATCTTCGACATCTCTGCGTATAAATACGCGGACCTGATTGCGCTCCTGAATCTGGATAATGCCCATCACTGTCTCAAGCAAGTGCAAAGGCGGCGTCAGGAACAACTCCTCGCGAGGAAGATTATAAAGGATGCGATCCAGCTCCTTGCCAAGGTGACTGTCGGCGGGAAAGCCAGCATTTTTCCTCAGATCAGCCAGTTTGCAGCGTAACCAGGGAATCTGGTACGGACTCAGGGCGTGAGCCGCAGGCGTATACAAACCGACAACGCGGTGCAGGCCAACCAGCCGTCCTTTCTTGTCATAGTCACGCACCAACACAAGGTCAGGCCAGGCCGGACGGTGTATACGGGAGCGCACAGATACCTTGGCAAACGCCAGCACAGCCCCTTCAGCGGCATCCAGGTTGTTGCAGCAGTTGTCCAGATGCCACTGACTACAGAGTGTGTCAGATCTCAACAGTCCCAGCCGCTGGTCATTCCTGTCCTTGATAACCGGTTGCCCACTGCTGCTGTCCACTTCCAGTGACTGATAAGCCAGAAAGACAAAGTGCTCAGCCAACCAGGCCAGGTAGTGACCGGCTTCACGCCAGTGCTCACTGCGTCCCGACGGGGCATCATTGTCTTTGTGCTTGAGTAGCCCATCAGCCAGATCGCTGACCTTGCTGCGTATGGCACGGTAATCAGCAGCCACCTGGCGCGTATCAGCCAGTACAGATTCCAGCTGCTGCCGCAAGGCATCACGCTCGCTGTCGCACTCCAGGCGATCGACCTCAAGATACAGCAATGATTCCTTGTGGTCCCCTTGCGCTGCGACAGCGACAAACTGTCCCTTGGCATCGCGCTCAACGGAAAAAACGCAGCTGCGCAGGTGATGAATGGTTGCCCCATGCGCGTTGAGCTTCATGCGAACAGAGTCAACGATGTAAGGGATGTCAGGATGAACGATCTGGACAATCGTATGATTTGAATGCCACCCGTGGTTCTCGTATTCCGGATTCAACACTGTCACCCGGGACTGTCCCGGCTCGATCTTCTGCAGAAAACGCCAGAAAGACAGGGTCCCCCCCACCAGATCCTTATGACTGTATCTGCCCAGTTCCTCGGGTGTGGTGACAGCAAAGAACAGGGACAAAAATTCTTTTAAAGCTGCGTGCTGTCCAACCGGGACAAGAGACAGCACCTGCTGCTCCAGTGACGCCAGCCCCTCCCACTTGACGAAGTTCTGTGCACAGCGGGTCCCAGGGTCACGATGCGAGTCCATAGTCTGGAATATCTCCTCTTGGTAGCTGGCGAAGCTCAAGCCCTTCTTCGGGGCACGAGGGGGTGTCAATGATCTTTGATCACCCGGTAACAGAAAACTGAATGAGGAATGGCAGGCAAAAGACAAACGAAAGGCAAGATAACTCCTTTTAACCGCCTGGGTGCCTGACCCATCGGGAACCTATAGTAAACCACTGCCGCTCAACAGTCATGCAGCCCTTTATCCCGGCAGCAGGACCTGCGGCGTCCTGTCTGATGGACGGCCTGCTGGATAGCCCTTTTGCTGTTGACAGCCGGGGAAAAGCGCTGCTATAACCGCCCCGGCTGAAGGTCTATCACCCTGAAGCTACGCGTTATTTGAGGACAGCCACCCGCAGGCCTGTCTGTGGCCGGTGCCTGAAAGCCTCGGCTTGCTTGTCTGCTCTATTTGCCGTCTGACCGACAACGCCTTCCAGCGGCCTGCCCGCACTCACCCAACCGCAGGGAACACCATGCTGCAAACCATGCGAGACAAGGCCCAGGGCTGGACCGCAAAAATCATCATCGCGGTCATCGTCCTTATCTTCGCCGTCTTCGGTCTGGAAACCCTGAAATTCGGTGGGGGCGACACCCCGGTGGCGACTGTGGACGGCGAAAAGATAACAAGCAGTCAACTGCGCCAGATGACAGAGCAGCATCGCCGCCTGCTGATGCAACAAATGGGTGGACAGATTGATCCGTCCATGATCGACGACCGGATCCTGCAGAAACTGGCTTTGGACAATCTTGTCCAGAGCGCCCTTCTGCGCGCTGCGGCGAAACAAAACGGCATGATCATCCCCGCCAGCCTTATAGACGACAACATCAGATCAATACCCGTATTCCAGAGCGATGGAAAATACCAGCCGGAACTGGTCACCCAGTATGTACAGGCGTCAGGACTTTCGGTTGCCCGTTTCCGCCAGCTTCTCAAGGAAGAGCTGCTGATCAAACAGCTGAGCCTGGGACTGACAGCCTCGGAATTTGTGACGCCCCATGAGCAGGAAACGCTCAACAAACTGCGCTACCAGACGCGTGATATCGCCTGGATGCTGCTGAGTGCCGCACAGGCGCGCGCTGCCGTGCAGCTCGGCGCCCAGGATATTGAGGATTTTTATGAGCAGAACAACAGCGAGTTTATGGAGCCGGAAAAAATCGCCGTTGACTACATCACCCTTGAACGTGATCTGCTGGGCAAAGAGGTGAAGATAGACGAGGAACAGATTCGCACCCTGTATGAGACACGCATGGCCAACCGGCGCCAGCAGGCCGAGCAGCGTACGCCCGTTTCCATGATTTTGCTGGAAGTTGACGACAAGGCAGACGCCCAGGCCCCCGTATTGGAGAAAGCACGCAAACTGCATACCCAGCTGCGCGAGGGAGCCGATTTTGCAGCTTTGGCCCGGCAGTTTTCCGAAGATCAAGAATCGGCACGCGAGGGCGGCAACATAGGCCCTGTGGAATCTGGTGTCTTTGGTCAGTCCTTTGATGATGCCATGGCGTCCCTCGCCCCGGGCGGCTTGTCAGAACCTTTTGTCTCAGACTACGGCGTCATCATTCTCAAGCGCGGCCACAAGATTGCAGACAAGCTTCCGACCCTGGAGCAACTGCGCCCTGCAATGGAGAAGCAATTGCACAGCCAGGCGGTTGATGCCTTGTTTGCTGACAAGGCCCGCCAGCTGGCTGACATCAGCTTTGAGGCCGCTGATCTCAACCAGCCTGCCGAGCAGCTTGAGCTGCCGATAGAGCACACACGCTTGTTTGGACGCACGGGCAGCCGAAAGGGATTGGCCCGTCACCCACAGGTAGTAGCCGCTGCATTCAGTGAGGATGTTCTGGACCAGGGACATAACAGCAAGCCAGTAGAGGTCGACAAGGACACCCTGGTTGTCGTCCACCTTCGCGAGCGAATCGCAGCCAAACCAAAGCCCCTCAAAAGCGTGCAGGCCGATATCGAAAAACGGCTGCGCGCCGAACGCGCCGCCCAGCAGCTTCAGCAGCGCGCCCAGCAGCTGGTGGCCGGTCTGACAGCGGGTGACAACCCTGGGGAACAGCCGCCGGAACAGTGGACCGAGGCAGAAAAGGTCAGACGGGACCAGCCCCGGCAGAAACTGGCTCCCCAGATCATTGCGGAGGCTTTTCGCCTGCCACATCCCACAACAACCCGGCCCAGCTACGGTTTCACGCCACTGAAAAATGGCGACATAGCAGTTGTCAGAGTCAGCCAGGTGACCCCGGGGACACCGCCTGCACGCAGCGGCGCCCTGGCTGATGCCCGTCAGCTTCGCGCTCGCGGCAATGATCTTTTTGCCGCTTACCTTCAGGCACTGCAAGACAAGGCTGACATACAAACAAAAACCGGATCCTGAACCCCTGTCGCCCAGCCGACAACGCAGGCCAGAGTCCCGGACCGGCTTGGCCTCCGGCCCCGGAGACTGCCTGCGCCCCGGGCGCAGCTTCTCTCGCAATCCGGAAAAAGTGAGCCCCGGTGCTTGCACAAAAAGCCCGCCCCCGGGGGCGGGGCAAGAGCCTGTCCGGCAGGCTTCTTGCTGTTCGCAGGACAGACCGCTTCGCTGTCAGGACACCGCGTCCGGATCCCCCGGCGCCTGCTGCTGCCCCTCCGGGAGAAGGCGGCGCCGCTCTTCCACAAACTGCTCGAACCGGGTCAGCGTACCGGAATTACAGGCAAGGCAGTCAAGCAACTGACAGACAGGGTCAGCACCCTCTGGTTCGCAGTAGCTGCTGTCTTCAGCCAGCCCCTCTCTTGTGACAAAGGCATCTCCCCAGCCTGGATTGCAAACCAGCTCCTGGGCCAGACGAACGAACTTTCCAGACCGGGGTGACAGGCTGTCCAGTGAGCAGGAAGCCACCAGATTGCTGTCCGGGTCACCGGTCAGCATCGCCGCCAGCTCTGACTTGCCGAATTGGCGAAACAGCTGGATCAAATGGCCCGTTTCCAGCCCGGGCTTCGAGGTGTAGATGGTTTTCCAGATAGCCAGAGCCCTGTCCTGTACACTGTGCACATACAACTGCAAGCTCCTGTAATGGATACCAACCCCCAACAAGGCAGCAACTTCCAGCGCCTGGCGTTCTGACTCCCGTCCCGCCGCTTCCCGCTCTCTGGCTACCCATCCTTTCTCGACCATGCTCTCCCATTCCCTCTGCTCGGCTTCAAGGTCCTCTGCTTTCACACCCTTGACGAGCCTTAATAAATCAGATGGGCGCAGCCGGCGGGAACCGGGCTCCTGCACGGCAACCTCTACTGGAGCAACTTGCTGAAGGAATTGTCGCGCGGACAGGCAACCAAACCGGCCCAGACGCTCCAGCACAGACCAGCTGACTCCCTCGGGCTGCTGAGCGCCCGCACAGTGCAGCAGGGCAAACAGGGCAAACAGGCGCTGCAGTGCCAGCATTCCCTGGTGGGGAGAAGAGATGGCGTCATCCATAGCCAGAAAGAAAGCGGGCCGGTGGGCACCCCACCGTGCCAACAGCCAAACCAACGACAGCGGAACAGGAATGCCAGGGTTGTGTTGATGCCAGAGCAACAGCTGCCGACTCACGGACTCAGGTCGCATGCCCAGATGACTCAGCCAGCTGGCACTGCCTGCCGGGCGCTGCAGCTGCCACCGCTGAGCCAGGGCGTCCAGTTGGTTATCACCAGCATCACTCTGGGCCAAGGCTGCCATCCACTGTGCGCAGGTCCGTTGTTGCATTCGGCAGGCTCTTTCGACAATGGACCACAGCTGCTCCCCTGGGACATGACATCTGCTTTCGGCCTCAAGCGCCAGGATTTCCCCATAATCAAGGCGCAACATAGTCGCCAGCCCATGCGCCCGTTCACAAAGGGGGGCCAACAGTTCTGTCAACTGCTCCAATGCGTCACTGTCATTGCGCAAGAGGACATCCTTGTTTTCGTGCCGGGCCATCTCTCTGACCTGGCAGGCCATGTCAGGTGCATTCAAATAGTTGCCATCCAGCTGCCGGCCCAAGTTTTCCAGGCTCAACGGGCAAGCCTTCTGCAGCACATTCTTCAATAGCCACAGAGGGTCACTGCGACGATCCAGTGACAGCAGAAACCGGGCTGGCAGATCCAGCGCCACACCCAGTTCCATGCACCCATCAAAACGCACCGCCTCCAGTGCCTGCATGACCTCGGCGGCGGACGGCACAGTCTGTGCACAGGGCCCGCGCACAGCCTCCACCTGCCTGGCACTCAGACTCAGACCCTGGTCGGGCAGCCCCGGCCGGCTTTGGGGAACCAGGCCGCCACAACTTGTGCTGCTCCTGTCGCAGTCGTGCCAAGGTCTGGCGCAGGACCGGAACGCACCAGCTGATCCGGTCGGCCCGATACCGGCCCTAGACGACGGGTCCATTATCACGCTCCCTCGTCTTGAAAATCCCCACCAGGGCGGAGACACCCCTGACGCATCTTTCAGCCAAAGGCGCAGCCCGCCTGGAGCCCGGCGCTGTCCCTTGCGTTGTCACAACAGAAAACTCTGCTCCCGGATCAACCAGATCATTGAGAGCACTGTCCTGTCCCCTCTCATACCAAAGGGCTTCTTCCAAAACAGTGTACATATCCTGAGGTTTGCAACAGGGGCCGCTCGAGACGGCGGGAGCCGCGCTCCCCTGCGGCAGATAGCCTGCAGGTTCAATCGTAATGACAACCGCACTACCAGGATTTCTTCTTTGCGATGCAGCTGCCGAACCCTGCGGTGGCGTCCCATCAGAGGGCTTGCAGCCCGGCCTTGTCAGTGCGCCATATGCGCCTTGATATCCATACATAACAACACTCCTCCTCGAGGCTGAAAGAGCCACTGTCCCCGCCCCGGTTTATTTTCTTTTATGTCTGTATCAGTCCTGAGTCATAGCCCAGCCTGTATATCATCTGACCCCTCTCTACCCGTCAAAGTTCCCTCCCTGACGGCCGGGGAAGGCTGACGGCTCCAGGCCCTGACCCTGCTGGAGCACTGCACAGACGAGGGCCAGGTCTCCGGAAAAGGGCTTCCACAACAGAAAAGAATCGCTACCAGATTGCCGGGAGCCCCCCTTGCTCTACAGAGACGTTCTCATACACACGACTGGATCATTTTCGGGAAGGCTGTATCAACTGTCGGAGGGCATCACCGTCAACAACCCGCAATGGCACGGATTCCTCTGACGGGGTACTGCATACCTCCAGCGGGGCAGAAGAAAGTCTCTTGCCACAAGAGCACAAGGACCGACTGGTGGAGGAGAAACAACTTATTTTCAGCCAGTTACGCCAACCCAGAAGAAGGGAGCTGCTCTCTTTCCAGGGAGCGTCAAAGAAGCTGTTTGGCAGCGGCTGGAGAAAGAACCGAAGACCATCCCTTTCAAGACCCCAAGCCGACCAACGCCGCTGGAGGAGAGCAGGGAAACGCAACGACAGGAGAGAGCCGGGTCTGGTCCGGACAAGGACTCTGCAAGAGTCAGAACAAGGCTGCAACGCCCGTTTTCCAGGCAATTCACAGGGAGGCAACAACTCACCAGCCAAAGTGCAGTGCTGGCGTCAACCCTGGACAGGGCTACCGGGACGGTGAAAGAACACCCCATCAGGCCCCAGTCCCTTGATACCAAAGCGCAACAAATGAAACCAGCATCGACCCGGCACAGTCATGGCATTACCTGATGCCTGTATTCACTGGTCACAGTTTTTCAACAAGCTCTGCTCTCCGGAACCCTATGTTGCCACCACAGACCAGCCATCCTTAAGAATCATCAGCAGCATCGGACGGCTCGACTGTCGGTGCGTCTTCATCGCTGGTCGCCCCCGGCGCTGAGGGTCCTCCAGCGTGACCACCTCCATACGCCGACTGAAAACCTGGCTGAAAACCCTGCGGAAGTACCGGTCGAAAACCCGGTTCAGAACCCTGCTGAGGAAGCTGCTGAGGACCCGGCTGGACGCCCGATTGAGCCCTTGGTTGATATCCTGGTCGATACCCTGGCTGGTTTCCTGGTTGCTCTCCTGGTTGCTCTCCTGGTTGCTCTCCTGATTGCTCTCCTGATTGATTTCCCGGCTGATTTCCCGGCTGATTTCCCGGCTGATATCCTGGCTGATATCCTGGCTGATATCCTGGCTGATATCCTGGTTGGTATCCTGGTTGGTATCCTGGTTGGTATCCTGGTTGGTATCCTGGTTGGTATCCTGGTTGATAACCCAGCTCATACCTCGGCTCGTAAGACTGCGGATAAAAGGCATCCTCACACAGCCCTCCCGCTGGCGTCATATGCACAGGCCACTGTGCGCCATAGTCACCAGGTGCAGGCAGCACTGGCGGATAGCCATAGCCGACTCCCGGAGACATGGGAGCCCCCCAGAGAGGATACCCGAAACCATGCGCCTGTCGATAAGCGGGCATCCAGGGCCGCCCAGCCGCAGGAGGCACCCACTGTGCGCCATAGTCACCAGGTGCAGGCGGCACTGGCGGATAACCATAGCCCGTTTCCGGAGGCATCGCCGTCGGACCGAAGTATCCGAAGCGGTTGACAGGCGCAGGCGCAGTCTGTGACCACTGAGGGCCAGTGTCGGCTGATGGTGGCACACAACCATAGCCCGCATTCCAGGGAGCCAATGGCTGCAGAGGCCTGCTCAATCCCTCGGCCGACTGAGACACTGTCACCTCGGACTCCGGCCCTGCCGAAGCCTCCTGCAACGGTTGCTGAATGCTCCGGGGGCCAGGCGATGCAACACCAGCCGGCTCGGCTG
This sequence comes from Kistimonas sp. bin40, assembly GCA_002238585.1. GTDB lineage: Bacteria > Pseudomonadota > Gammaproteobacteria > Pseudomonadales > Endozoicomonadaceae > Sansalvadorimonas. The sequence goes on from MPMQ01000003.1 coordinate 30,515, forward strand.
TTTTCCTTTCAGCCGCTTGTATGATCAGCTGCCGGTAATACTCCTTGTCTTCGCAACCCTGCTCCAGGATATATCCAGCACGACGTGCTGACGCAATCCTCCCCGCCACTGCCCACTGCAACAAATCCTCAGGCAGCGACAAAGACTCAGCACTCGAGAGCGGCAGCTCTGCCGCCCCGGCAACAACATCCGCTGCCGTGACAGGCTGCTGCGCAACACTGTCGGTCCGGGGTGCAGACCGCTGCTGAGGCAGAGACTGCCCCTGGGGCGCCTGGTCGTGCAACGAGGCCTGGGTCGCCTCACCGAATCTGTCCATGAAGACGGAAGCCTGCGCGCCAACCGGATGCTCACGGTCGCCAGCCCGCGCAGGAATATGGGACTGTTCGTGCGTGTTCCTTTCCTCATCCGTGAAAAACTGCGCCGGGCAGTCGTGCTGGCGGCAGGCATAGATTCTTTTCCCTCTATGCTCTTCCACCTGTTCCACAGGCCCTACAGACTTGCTGCTGGAGCTGGAGCGCTTGAGACCAGAGCCTGGCTGGCTGGAAGCAGTCCCTTCCGAGCCATGACCCATCACGCGGGATGGGTCGCTGTCTTGCACTGTCGACTGCCGATCAGAGCCGGAAAGAGGACGGCGCAAAGCCCCCTCACTGACCTGCCCTCCCCCCGGACCCGGAATGGGTGCTCCTTCCCGTTGTCCGGACTCTGTTTCGGACTGTTGTTCAGATGAAAAACGCTCGTGAGAACTGCCAGCAGCGGCGGGGCTTAACCTGGACTCAACCGGGGCTGACAGTTCCACCCGACGGCCTGCTCCCAGCACATGCGGCGGCGGCTTGCGTCCGGGCTTCACCCGAGGATCCGCCTCCGCTGTCGGCGGCTGTTGACTTTCAGGTGAGCTTTTCTGAGAGGGAAACGTATACATGGCTTGCCACAGAGCGAAGATTGAACACGCAGCATTGGACAACAATCGACGCGATTTATACCACTGTCCGATAACAACCTGGTTATAGTCGCGGCCCAGGCAAGTTCCCGGGCGCGGCACCAGCAGGCACCGGCAGCTCCCCCAAACATACAGGACAGGGTGTCAGCGGCCCTGAAACGGGAATGGCCGGACTCCCCGCTCGCGCCGAGGGCCGGAGGCCGGGGGCCCTCAAATATTGTTCCAAAAACGGGTTGGTGCGGACTCCCCGCTTGCGCCGGGGCCCGGGGACTGGACCTTTATTGCATGCTGAATTGCATGCTGAATTGCATGCTGAGTCTGGTGACAGCAACCAGTGACCTGCCCACAAAACAGCATCACAGCCCTGTCAAACCGGACTGGTTCCAGTGACAGGCACCATGCCGAAAATGACAGGCAGAAAACGACAGAAAAACTGCCCGTACCTCAAGGGGTATTCTTCGGGGCAATACCCTGCGATGGATAAAGAACTTCTGTGCGCGAGAGGTGGTCGTGCCACATTTTCCTGTTCCGGTCGATCAACATCCACCAGATTCCCGCACCTCCCGGCACCAGCGAAAGAATCGCTGCCAGAAAGCGCAACAGGCACTGCATACGGCTGGGAACGGCGCCTCCGGGACTGCGCAGCCTGAGGTTCCAGGCCTGCATCCCCAGGGTCTGGCCACCACGTCGCCAACACCAGCAAAAAAAACAACACAGGACAAGTAACAGCAGGAAGGCCAACCAGGGATTGAAGCCTGGCACCGCCTCAGATCGCCCCAGCAATTTGTTATTGATGACAGCATGGTAGACCGCTGTCGTAACTACCATCAAGGCGACAGCCAGTATTGAATCATAGAAAAGAGCGGCCAGGCGGCGCCACAGCGGAGCCGGTCCCGACACAGCCTGGCCGGTGTTGTGCCTGTGTCTTGATCTGTGTCTCAATCGGTTGCTCACCGCGTTTCCCTCGACGGCCTTCTGAAAGCAGGCTCAAGCTCCCCCTGCCACACAAGAGGACCGGCACCGGTCACAAGCCACGAAGAGACAGCGTCGAAACACAGTCAAGGATGCACATCAATAGAGCCCGGTCCTGCGACCAGACAAGGCTAAGGTGCTTTGAACACCGGGCACACCCGTGTTCCCCTCCAGATGATCACACCAGCCTTCTCGCCAACCATTTATCCAGGCCTGGCGCTGGATTGTGATGTCGGCATGCGGGCACAGATCACGCGCCCGGCCGGAAGATCCCGTCCGATAGCCACGGGTGTAAGCCCGTTCCACTCTATCTCTTTTGTGACGTTTCATGGCGCTGCTCCCTTGTGGACAACAACGGATGTGGAGGAATCACCTGCCGCGTGCACGCGCGCAGCCTGCCCGGGATCCAAACCATGTCTTGCACCGGACTTGTCAGGCAAGGCCGCTTGCAACACCGGTTTTTTGCACCCGGTTTTCCATGCTGCCTGCCTCTCCCGGCCCAGGACACCCGTGTACGGACTGGTGACCTGCTCCACAGAAAAACCCCGCAGCCGATTCTGGCCAGGAAATGGCAGCAGGTCAACCAGCGCCACTGTGTCAGCACCAGATTTGACAATGATCGCCAACAGAGTCGAAAGCCTGGACCTGTTTCCCTATACTGGGACCGCTCTTTGAGCCATTCTTCGCGCTCAAAAAACTTTTTGCATCAGGGAGAACACCATGTCTTTTCTCAAGGGAAAGCGTGTGCTGATTACCGGTATAGCCAGCAAACTGTCCATCGCCTACGGTATTGCCGAGGCCATGCACAGAGAAGGGGCCGAGCTGGCCTTGACCTACCAGAATGAAAAGCTGCGGCCTCGCGTTCAGGGTTTTGCTGACGGCTGGAGCACAGATCCCCGGCTGTGTCTTCCCTGTGATCTGAGTGATGACAACCAGATTGATGCCCTGTTTGCCGAACTGGGGCAACGCTGGGATGGCCTTGACGCCATAGTGCATGCGGTGGCCTTCGCACCGAAAGAACAGCTGACCGGTGATTTTACCAGCGCCACCACCCGGGAAGGCTTCCAGATTGCCCACGATATCAGCACCTACAGTTTCATTGCCCTGGCCAAGGCGGGCCGTTCGCTGATGCAAGGCCGCGCGGGGTCCCTGCTGACGCTGTCTTATCTGGGAGCGGAAAGAACCCTGCCCAACTACAACGTCATGGGGCTGGCCAAAGCCAGTCTGGAGGCCGGTGTTCGCTATCTGGCTGCCAGTCTGGGAGCCGAGGGCACCCGGGTCAACGGGATCTCGGCAGGCCCCATACGCACCCTGGCGGCCAGCGGCATCAGTGACTTCAAGGAAATGATGAGCTACAACGAAAAGCGAGCCCCTCTGGGACGCAATATCAGCAAGGAAGAAGTGGGCAATGTCGCCGCTTTCCTGTGCTCGAGTCTGGCCAGCGGGATAACCGGAGAGATTGTACATGTGGACGCCGGTTTCAACATCACGGCCATGGGCACGCACGAAGACAGGAAACAGCCCCTTTCCTGAAACCTGGTCCCCGCTGCAATAACGCCTTTCAGATCTGCATCAACCGGAGTGAATGTTCTCATGGCATCCTGTCCGCCAGCCAGCAAGGTACTGGCCGTCAACAACGACCTGCCCATACGCACGCAGGCACCTGTGCACAATGGCAAGGTGCGCTCCGTCTACTGGCTGACACAAGAAGACAGCAGACGCCTTATAGCCGAAAAAGACTATAACCTGGCCGCGGACACAACGCTGGGCATCATGGTTATCAGCGACCGCATATCGGCTTTCGATTGTATCTGGCAGGGAGCCGATGGCATGCACGGCGTACCCGGCAAGGGTGCGGCACTCAATGCTGTTTCGGCGCATTGGTTTCGTCAGTTTCAGGCCGCCGGTCTGGCTGACAACCACATTGTCGACAGTCCCCACCCCCTGGTCTGGATTGTACAAAAAGCCCGCCCACTGCTTATCGAAGCCATAGGTCGTCAATACATTACAGGCTCTTTGTGGCGTCATTACGAAGCCGGCGAACGGCGAGTCTGTGGCATAGATCTGCCGGACGGGCTGGAAAAAAACCAGAAGCTTCCCCAGCTGCTGATCACCCCGTCCACCAAGGGCGTTCTGGAAGGGATTCCCGGAGTCCCGGCTCTGGATGACACGAATATCAGCCGCCGTACGATCGAAGAAAACTTCACGGATTTTCACTTTGAGCAGCGCTCGGATATAGAACGCTACGAAAAGTTGTTGTCAGAAGGGGTTGCACTCATCAGCGAGCAGCTGGCGGCGCTGGATCTGATTTTTGTGGATACCAAGTTCGAGTTCGGCTACGTCACCGATGCACAGGGGCAGGAGCAACTGATCTACATGGACGAAGTCGGCACCCCCGATTCGTCCCGCATCTGGGATGGTGCCAGCTGGCGAGCGGGCAAAGTGGTGGAAAACTCGAAAGAGAGCTTCCGCCAGCTACTGCTGGAACACTTTCCCAGAGCCATCCTGCTGGAACCGCAGCACATGGAAGAACGCCGCCGCCTGGCCGCCAGCCAGCCGCTGCCGACATCCGTGCTGCTGCACATGTCAGAGATATACTGCAATCTTGCTGAAAGGATAACGGGAGTGCCCCTGGTGCTGCCCAAATCCCCCCGGGAAGAAATCATCCAGCTGCTGACAGACTACGGCCTTGTTCACAAATAGACTGGTGACTGGAAAGAGCCTTGTCACTGTGCGGCACTGGGGCCTGGGTGCAAGCAGCACCAGTGCTCGCTGCATGCCGGGTCTGTGCCGCCTCCGGTGATGGCGGGCTCTCGTGACAGAACATCTGGGCAAAGCTGTCCAGATGGGCTGTCGCGAAAGAAAGGCAGCAGCCAACATGCGAGAAAAGTGCCGCCAGTCTATTGAACAGCAGCAGACGCCGCACTGAAAACCAGAACAAGGGACGCCTGCGCCGTCCGCGCTATCCTTCCCCGCCCTGAAGGACGGGGCTTGCCGCGCACTGGGTCAGGAAGCCGCACCGCATTTTCAGGCTGCCGACCAGGCACCTCCATCCCGCTTGCGCCTCTGGGGAACTGCCATCGTTCATGACACAACACTACTTCCATGCGCAGCCATCAGCCTGCTTATGTGACAGGGCAATTGACTTTTCCGGAAGGAAATTGCAGGATGGCTGCCGGTTTACCGTATCTCCCGCGCGCAACTTGTCAAGGCCGTATTTTCAGTTGTTGTTCTCATGAATATCCCCAACTCTTTCAGCGAGATGCATATACCCAGCGCGTTCAGCGGTAACGGAGGCCACTCCGCGCCTGCGCATACTCAGCAAAGAGCGGCCCGCTCATCGGTAGCAATTCTGGTCCGGGCGATTGACAACAGCCCCTCTCCCATCCCTCTGGTGGTACTGATAGCACTGACATACCGGCGATCGATTACGCTCAGCACAAAAGACAGCTCCCTGTGCTTGCCCCTTTCCGGGAGCAACACTGTGTTTCTAAATTTTCGGCTCCTCGCCGTTTTCTGTGGATCTCATCGTGATATCTGATCGATAATCCGCAGCCACAAAAACTCCCAGATCACGTTGTCAGCCATGGATGGAAATCAGATATCTATGCTTGGCCTCGGTTTGCAGGCACCTTGGAAAATAGTCGATCAACACCTTGATACAACGAGCAGTCCCAACGTCTGAAACTCTGTGTCGGGGCTGCGCCTGGCAGCCTTTGTCCTTGCCCTGAATGCGGTAACGCCTGTCAGGTACGCGACTATAAAGAACTCACCTGACAGCATTTGCACTTCTTCCAGCACCACTGCCTTATTACTGCCAAAGTGCCCAGAACACACTGTGAAGAACACGGGGTTCACCGTGTCAATACTCCTTGGGCAAGAGAAGGAAGCAAGTTCACGCTGCTGTTTGAGCAGGCACTGCTGACACTGGTCAGAGAGATGCCGGTTAAAGCCTGCGCCACCTATGTTGGCGTGAATGACAAACGCATCTGGCGCGTCATCAGGCACCAGGTTAGCCAATCACTTCTGGCCATGGATCTGCGTGCCCTGAAGGCGATTGGTCTGGACGAAACGGCCTCGCAACGAGGTCACAACTACGTCACCGTTTTCAGGCTCCTCGCCGTTTTTCTCCTGAGTGGAGGCACCAGCGCTGTGGCAGCCTGGCGCGTGCAGCAAACGCACATCCACAGCCATCATGGAGACAGACTAAGGGTTTTTCTCCAGAATGAATGCGCAGATGCATTTTCAGAATGCCCAATTCTCCGAATGCGCCCCCACAGCCTTCCCGGGGACAGACAAAAGGCCTTGCCCCGGAATGTCTACGCAAGTGTTTTTTGGGATAGACCGGTCGTGCGAACAGACGTCCGCAGCCTTCAAGGGGACAAACAAAAAGCTTTTCTTCTGAATGACAGTACAGTGTCCTGTCAGATGAGTTGATTGTGTGAACAAACGTCCACAGCTTTGCCTGGGACAGACAACAGGTTTTTCTGGTGAGTGAACGCGCAGGTGCTTTTTCAGGTCGTTCACCCCTGCGGCTGCATATCCACAGTCCGCGTAGAGACAGAAAAAAGGTTTTTCTCCAGAGTGGACACGCCAGTGTTTTTTCAGGTCGCCTGATTGTCTGAATGTACGCCCACAGCCTTTCCAGGAACAGACACAGTTTTTTTCCCGGCGCCGGTGCACGCGCGCCGGCGTGCCATGCGGCCCCCTTTTGTTACCGGATCCTTTTGGGGAGCCTGCGCGCAAGACAGCACAAGGTTTTGAACAGGCGCGGACAGGATGCCGGGCGGCTTTGCTCGGTTGCGCAGGGCCCGCAGGTCCGGTTTCCTCTGCTGGCGCGAGATAAAGGTCCCGTTTGCCGGGATGAATTGTCACGGGAAGCATGGGCACCGGGAACCTGAACGATCAACACGCAGTCTTCGACAGCCAGAGTGCTCTTGTGTGACACCCGGCTGCTGACAAGCCTGCCAGCTATGCTGTCCAGGCGCGGCACCATGAACCGGACACTGCTGTCGAAGCCTGATTCAAGACTCTGATCGCGCGCTGTGCGTATCCGCCGGAACAAGCAACGCCCGCCAGAAAGCCTGGTCATCGTCCGTGAGAGCCGGAGGAGTCGTATCCATGTCTGCAGTGTCCGCACCAGACGGCCAGCCACAGCTGTCATCGACGTCCCCTGTCAACCAGTCGGAGACATCAAAATCCTGCAGAGGCCAAGGTTCGAGCCCCGCGAACGCCAGGTCCTGCAGCAGGGGCGAAGGGGGCAGGCTGGACGCCAGCTGATCTTGGGCGTCAGGCGAGGCACTCCTGGCGCGCAACTGATGCTCTCCGGACGTTGCTGTCGTTGTCGAGCGAAAACTGCCGCTGCCAGCTTCTGGACTCTGGCCATGGAGCTCCACGGCAGGTCCTGCCTCCACCGCGACACCAGACAAGGGCCCGGCGCCAAAGGAAAAGCGAGACTCTTGTACTACCGGCAGCCCTGTTTCTCCGCCTTCAAGGGACCAGCAACGGCCTGCACTGTCCCTGCAAAGGAGATGGGGCCCAGAACCTGATGGCACAGACAGGGTTGTGCGCCCCGTGTACCAGAAAACAAAGGGGCTTTCTCCTGAGTGGCGGCGCAAGTGCTGTGTCAGCCTGGCTCGTGCAGCAAACGCACATCCACAGCCCTCATGGGGACAGACAAAAAGTTGTTCTCCTGTGTGGACACGCAAGTGTAGCTTGAGGGCACTGGCTGCCCGGCACGCATGTTCACAGCCTTCATGGGGACAGACAAAAGGTTTTTTTCCTGAGTGGAGGAGCAGGTGCCGTGTCAGATGGGCTCGTGCAGCAAACGCACGTCCACAGTTTTTATCGGAACAAACAAAAGGTTTTTCTCCAGAATGGAGGCGCTGGTGCTGTTTCAAGTTGTTCGATTGTGTACTCGCATATTCACAGCCTTCGTAGGGACAGACAAAGGGTTTTTCTCCAGAGTGGACACGCCAGTGTTTTTTCAGGTCGCCGGCTTGTCTGAATGTACGCCCACAGCCTTTCCAGGAACAGACACAGTTTTTTTTTCCGATGCCGGTGTGCGCGCGCCGGTGTGCCATGCGGCCCCTTTTGTTACCGGATCCTTTGTTGCAGCCCCCGCGCACGACAGCACAAGGTTTTGGACGGGCGCAGACAGGACGCCGGGCGGCTTTGCTCGATTGCGCAGGGCCCGGAGGTCCGGTTTCCTCTGCTGGCGCGAGAAAAAATTCCCGTTTGCCGGGATGTATTGTCACAGGAAGCATGGGCACCGGGAACCTGAACGATCAACACGCAGTCTTCGACAGCCAGAGAGCTCTTGCGTCACCCCGGCTGCTGACAAGCCTGCCAGCTATGCTGCCCAGGCGCGGCACCATGAACCGGACACTGCTGCCGAAGCCTGATTCAAGACTCTGATCGCGCACTTTGCGTATCCGCCGGAACAAGCAACGCCCGCCAGAAAGCCTGGTCATCGTCCGTGAGAGCCGGAGGAGTCGTATCCATGTCTGCAGTGTCCGTACCAGGCGGCCAGCCGCAGCTCTCATCGACGTCCCCTGTCAACCAGTCGGAGACATCAAAATCCTGCAGCGGCCAAGGTTGCAGCCCTGTGAATTGGAGCCCCGCGAACGCCTGGTCCTGCAGCAGGGGCGAAGGGGGCAGGCTGGACGCCAGCTGATCTCGCGCGTCAGGCGAGGCACTCCTGGCGCGCAATTGACGCTCTGCGGACACTGCTGTCGTTGTCGAGCGGAAACTGCCGCTGCCAGCTCCTGGACTCTGGCGATCCAGATCCGCTGCTGGTCCTGCCTCCACCGCACCACCGGACAAGGGCCCGGCGGCAAGGGAAAAGCGAGACTCCTGTGCTACCGGCAGCCCTGTTTCCCCACCTTCAAGGGACCAGCACCGGCCGGCACTGTCCCTGCAAAGGGGAAGGAGCCCAGTACCTGATGGCACCGGCAGGTTGGTACGCCCCTTGTCCCGGCGAACAACGTTTCCTCCTGAGTGGAGACGCCAGTGCTGTGTCAGCCTGGCTCGTGCAGCAAACACACATCCACAGCCCTCCTGGGGACAGATACAAAGTTGTTCTCCTGTGTGAGCACGAAGGTGTAGCTTGAGGGCACCTGCGTATCGGCACGCATATCCACAACCTTCGTGGGGACAGACAAAGGGTTTTTCTCCGGAATGAAGGAGCTGGTGCCGTTTCAGGTTGCTTGATTGTGTGCCCGTATAGTCACAGCCTTCCCAGGGACAGATAAAGGGTTTTTCTCCGGAGTGAACACGCAGGTGTACTTTCAGCCCGCTTGAATATCCGAATGCGGCCCCACAGCTTTCCCAGGAACAGACAAAAGGTTTTTCTCCGGAATGTGTACGCAAGTGATTTTTGAGATAGCTCGGTCGTGCGAACGGACGTCCGCAACCTTCAAGGGGACAAATAAAAGACTTTTCTTCTGAATGAATGTGCAGATGTCCTGCCAGATGAGCTGATTGTGCGAACAAACGTCCACAATTTTCCCAGGGACAGACAAAAGGTTTTTCCCCGGAATGTGTACGCAAGTGCCTTTTGAGATACATCGGTCGTGCGAACGGACGTCCGCAACCTTCAAGGGGACAAAGAAAAGGCTTTTCGTCTGAGTGAAGGTACAGATGTTCTACCAGATGAGCGTATTGTGCGAACGGACGTCCACAGCTTTCCCGGGGACAGACAAAAGGTTTTTCCCGGGAGTGAATGCGCCGGTGTATTTTCAGCTGGTTTGCCCCTGTGGATGCATATCCACAGTCTGCGTGGGGACAGGAAAAAGGTTTTTCTCCCGAGTGGACACGCCAGTGTTTTTTCAGGTCGCCTGATTGTCTGAATGCACGCCCACAGCCTTCCCGGGGACAGACATAGTTTTTTGGCTCCTCGCCATTTTTTTGCCCGATGTCGGTGTGCGCGCACCGGCGTGCCATGCGGCCCCTTTTGTCACCGGATCCTTCTATACAGCCCCCAGGCAAGGCAGAACGAGGTGCCGGACGGCTCCGGACAAGACGTCGGGCAGCTTGGCGCACTTGTGCGCGGCCTGGATGACCGGTTTCCCCGGCAGGCGCGAGAAAAAGTTTCCGTTTTCCGGGGTAAATTGTCACAGGAAGCATGGGCAACGGGAACCTGAACGATCAACACGGTGCCTTGGACAGCCAGAGTACTCTTGTGTGACACCCGGCTGCTGACAAACCTGCCAGCTATGTTGGCCAGGCGCGGCGCCATGAACAGGGCCCTGCGGTCGAAGCCTGATTCAAGGCTCTGATCACGCGCTTTGCATATCCGTCGGCACAAGCAACGCCCGCCAGAAAGCCTGGTCATCGTCCGTCTGAGCCAGAGGAGTCGTATCCGTATCAGCAGTGTCCGTATCAGGCGGCCAGCCGCAGCTGTCATCGACGCCCCCTGTCAACCAGCCGGACATATCAAAATCCTTCAGGGGCCCTGGTTGTAGCCCCGTGAATTGTAGCCCTGTGAATTGTAGCCCTGTGAATTGTAGCCCCGCGAACGCCACGTCATGCAGCAGAGGAGAAGGGGGCAGGCTATACGCCAGCTGCTGATCTTGCGCGTCAGGCGAGACACTCCTGGCGCGCAACTGGTGCTCTCCGGATGCAGCTGTCGTTGTCGAGCGAAAGCTGTCGCTGCCAGGGCCGGGACTTTGCCCATCCAGCTGCGCTGCAGGTCCGGCCTCCACCGCGACACCGGACAAGGGCCCTGCGGCAAGGGGAAAGCGAGACTCCTGTGCTACCGGCCGCCCTGTTTCCCCGCCTTCAAGGGACCAGAACCGGCCGGCGTTGTCCCTGCAAAGGGGATGGGGTTCAGGACTTGATGGCACAGACCGGTTGGAGCGCTCCTTGTCCCGGCGTACAACGGGTTTTTCTCCTGAATGGAAACGCCAGTGCTGTGTCAGCCTGGCTCGTGCACCAAACGCACATCCACAGCCCTCATGGGGACAGATAAAAAGTTGTTCTCCTGTGTGGACACGCAGGTGTAACTTGAGAGCACCTGCGTATCGGCACGCATATCTACAGCCTTCATGGGGACAGACAAAGGGTTTTTCTTCTGAATGGAGGAGCAAGTGCTGTCTCAGATTGGCGCGTGCAGCAAACGCACGTCCACAGCTTTTGTCGGGACAAACAAAAGGTTTTTCTCCGGAATGGAAACGCTGGTGCTGTTTCAGGTTGTTCGATTGTGCACTCGCATAGTCACAGCCTTCGTAGGGACAGATAAAGGGTTTTTCTCCTGAGTGGAAGCGCGAGTGCCGTGTCAGGCTGGCTCGTACAGAAAACGCACGTCCACAGTTTTTCTCGGGACAAACAAAAGGTTTTTCTCCGGAATGGAGGCGCTGGTGCTGTTTCAGATTGCTCAATTGTGCACCCACATATTCACAGCCTTCGTAAGGACAGCTATAGGGATTGTCGCCAGCGTGAGCGCGCAGGTGTACTTTCAGCCTGTTTGATTGTCCGAATATGCCCCCACAGCCTTCCCGGGGACAGACAAAAGGTTTTTTCCTGCCATGTGTACGCAAATGTTTTTTGAGATAGAGCGGTCGTGCGAACAGACGTCCGCACCCTTCAAGGGGACAAAGAGAATGCTTTTCTTGTGAATGAATGTGCAGATGTTCTGTCAGATGAGCTGATCGTGCGAACGAACGTCCACAGCTTTCCCAGGAACAGACAAAAGTTTTTTCCCGGGAGTGAATGCGTATGTGCTTTTTCAGGTCGTTCGATCCTGCGGATACATACCCACAGTCGGCGTGGGGACAAGAACAAGGTTTGTCTCTCGCATGGACGCGCAGGTGTCTTTCCAGATTGGTGAATTGTGCGCACGAATACCCACAGTCTGCGTGGGGACAGGCAAAAGGTTTTGCTCCGGTGTGCAGACGCTGGTGCCGTGCCAGGTGGGATGCTTGCCCGAACCTGCGCCCACAGCTTTCGTAAGGACAGACCCGGTTCCTTTTCCCGGTGCGGGTGCACTGGTGTTCCAGCCGACCCCTTGTGCCGCCGGATCCTTTTTTACAGCCTCCAGGCACGGCAGCACAGCGTTTGGGCTGGACGCAGACCGGACACCGGACGGCTTTTCGCTTGTGCGAGAGGCGGCGGGGTCTGGCTTGCGCTGCTGGCGCGTGCGCAAGTCCCCGTTGTTCGGGGTGAGTTGTCACAGGAAGCATGGCCACTGAAAACCTGAGCTATCAACGCCGGGGTTTGGACAACAGTTACACCCTTGTATAACGCCAGAGCACCAACAAACCTGCCATGCTGTCCAGCTGCGGCGCCATGGCCGGAGACCGACAGCCAAAGCCCCACTCAAGATGTTGAGCGCAGGCTTTGCGTATCCGCCGGAGAAATCAACGCCCGCCAGAAAGCCTGGTCATCGTCCGTGCCAGCCCGGGGAACGGCCTCCTTGTCAGCAACGCCGGCACCAGGCGGCCAGCCACAGATTTTATTGACGTCGCCTGCCAGCCAGGCGGACATATCAAAATCCTTCAGGAACCCGGATTGCAGCCCCGCGAACGCCAGGTCCTGTTGTAACCGGGGTGACGGGAGCCGGTCATGCGATGGCGACCCTTCCCCGTCGGGCGTGCCCTGTGTATCGCGCAGCTGGTGCACGCCAGGCAATGCTGGCGTTGCCGGACAGGCGTTGTCGCAACGAACCCAGCGACTCTGGCGATCAAGATCCGCTGCAGGTCCTGCCTCCACCGCAACACCAGACAAAAGCCCGGTGGCAAGGGAAAAGAGAGTCGCTTGTGTTGCCGACAGCCCTGTTGCGCCGCCGTCAAGGGACCGGCAACGGCCTGCACTGTCCCTGCAAAGGGGATGGGACCTGAAACCTGATGGCACCGACAGGTTTTCGTGCCACTTGCGCCAGAAGACAAAGGGGTTTTCTCCTGAGTGGAGCCGCAGGTGCTGTGTCAACCTGGCTGGTGCAGAAAACGCACATCCACAGCCCTCATGGGGACAGACAACCCGTTGTTCTCCTGTGTGCACACGCAGGTGTAACCTGAGAGCTCCTGATTGTCGGCTCGCATGTCCACAGCCTTCATGGGGACAGACAAAGGGTTTTTCTCCTGAGTGGCGGCGCTTGTGCCGTGTCAGGCTGACCCGTACAGCAAACGCACGTCCACAGCTTTTCTCGGGACAAACAAAAGGTTTTTCGCCGGAATGGAGGCGCTGGTGCTGTTTCAGGTTGCTCGATTGTGTACTCACATATTCACAGCCTTCGTAAGGACACAGAAAAGGCTTTTCTCCAGTGTGAACGCGCAGGTGTACTTTCAGCCCGCTTGATTGTCCGAATGCGCCCCCGCAGCCTTCCCGGGGGCAGGCAAAAGGTTTTTTCCCGGAATGTGTACGCAAGTGTTTTTTGAGATAGCCCAATCGTGCGAACGGACGTCCGCAACCTTCAAGGGGACACATAAAAGGCTTTTCGTTTGAATGAAGATGCAGGTGTTCTGTCAGATGAGCTGATTGTGCGAACGGACGTCCACAGCTCTCCCAGGGACAGACATACGGTTTTTCCCCCGTGTGAACGCGCAGGTGTTTTTTCAGGTCGCTCGACCCTGCGGATGCATATCCACAGTCTGCGTGGAGACAGGCAAAAGGTTTTGCTCCGGTGTGCAGGCGCTGGTGCCGTGCCAGGTGGGATGCTTGCCCGAACCTGCGCCCACAGCTTTCGTAAGGACAGACCCGGTTTCTTTTCCCGATGCGGGTGCGCTGGTGCTCCAGCCGGCCCCTTGTGCCGCCGGATCCTTTTTTACAGCCTCCAGGCACGGCAGCACAGCGTTTGGGCTGGACGCAGACCGGACGCCGGACGGCCTTGCTCGATTGTGCGCGGCCCAGAGGACCGGCTTCTTCTGCGGGCACGAGAAAAAGTTCCCGTTTTTCGGGATGAATAGTCACAGGAAGCATGGGCACCGGGAACCTGAACGAGCAACATGCAGTCTTGGACAGCCGCTGTACTCCTGTATGACACCCGGCTGCTGACAAGCCTGCCAGCTATGTTGTCCAGACGCGCCGGACCGGAGACCGACAGCCCGAGTCCTGCTCAACATGTTGCGCGCGAGCTTTGCGCAGCCGCCGGAGAGAGCAACGCCCGCCAGAAAACCTGGTCATCGTCCGTGAGAGCCGGGGAAGTTGCATCCGTGTCAACAGCGCCGGTACCAGGCAGCGGGCAAGATGGCCAGTCGCAGCTGTCTTCGACGATCCCTTTCAACCAGTCGACATAGTGAAATCCTTCAGGAGCATAGGTTGTAGCCCCACAAACGCCAGGTCCTGCGGCAGGGGGCAGGAGACAGGCCTTGCGCACGCATTTTCTACCCTGTCCGGCATGCTGTTCCCGCCTGAAGACTGCGGCACAGCCGACGCCAGGGTCATTGTGGCGCAGGCGCTGCCCCACCCGGCAAACTGGCGGCCCCGGGCTACCTGGGGTGCGGCGTCCACCTGAGCCCCGGCACCCCCCACACGCAAGACCCCAAAGGCAGCACAGTTTTTTCCGGACCCGGGCGGACATTGCAGGATAGCAGCACCCGTTTTCCTTTTGAAGACAGCCACTTTGGCCCACCTCATACACGACGACTTGTCACAAACTCGCCCCTTGCTTTCTGTCACAATTGTCCACTGCATCCCAAGCAGTCATACTGGCGCGGCTGTATGTCACTGGCTGACGCCCTCTATCCTTCCGCCGGGCAAAAAGGTACTTTCAGCGCGGGGGCTGCCGCAGCGACAGTGCCCGCCAGCCTGACAGGCGTGTTCACCCGGAGGCCAATGTCCGGGCTGTTCCCGCACTGGCTTCGGTTTGTGCTGCAACAACAGACAAGATACTTGCGCGACCCATGCGTTATCCGAGAATTCACGCCGCTCTGGAGCTCAATACTGGTCAGGCTGTCGACCTGCCCGACACCGCCTCCACACACGTAGGACGTGTACTGCGTAAAAAAGAAGGCGACCTGCTACTCCTCTTCAACGGCAAGGGAGAGGACTGGCTATGTCGTATCAGTGCCATGGCGCGCCGCAGCGTTCAGGTCGTGCCGCTGGAGAAAGTATCTGGTCACAGGGAATCACCTTTGCGCATCCACCTGGGCCAGGCACTCAGCCGTGGTGAGCGCATGAGCTATGCCATCCAGAAAGCCGTAGAGTGCGGTGTCACTGAAATCACGCCCCTGTTCACCGACCGCTGTGAAGTCAAGCTGTCTGGCAGCAGCCTGGAAAAGCGCCTGAACCACTGGAACCAGGTGGTCATCAGCGCCTGCGAACAATGTGGCAGAAATATTATTCCCGCTGTTCACGCCCCCGTGCCTCTGTCTGCCTGGCTCTCCCGACAGGACACTGATCTGCGACTGGTCTTGCAGCCTCAGGCGCAGGATACACCGCTCTCAGACTCCCAGCCCCGCTCAGTGTCTCTGCTGATAGGTCCAGAAGGCGGTCTGTGCGCCAGTGAGGTCAGTCAGTCTCATGAGCACCGCTTTCTCAGCTGGCGCCTGGGACCACGCGTGCTCCGGACAGAAACGGCCCCGGTAGCGGCAATCAGTCTTTTGCAATATCTGTGGGGCGATACTCGTGCCCCGGCGTGCGTGCCAGACACCAGAGGTCAACACGCTTGACCCCCTGGGCACAGAGCGTGCGACAGAGCGACTCTGCTGTGGCACCTGTCGTCAAAACATCATCCACCAAAGCCAGGTGACGGCAGCGCACCGGTTTTTTTATGGAAAACACCTGTCGCACATTGGCCTGACGGGCACGGGCACTCAGTCCCTGCTGGTTCCTGGTGCTGCCCAGCCTGCGCACATGGGAAGGGAGCACGGGCACGTCGAGCTGAGTGCCCAGCCGCCTGGCTATGAAGGCTGCCAGATTGAAGCCCCGACAGCGTAATTTCCACCAGTGCAAAGGCACAGGAATCAGTGCCTCAGGCCAGGGCTGCTGGCTCTTCCCCTCACCGTACTCTGCCGCCAGCGCCTGCTGTAAACAGGAAACAAGGGGGCGTACGCACAGGAGCTGACGGGAATATTTGGCCCGTTTGATCAGCCCCGAAACGGGGCAGGTGTAGACCAGCGGCGCGATACAATGCGCGAACAAGCGCTCACGCTGGCGGCAGCAGGCACACAGCTCGACACCGGCAGCAACAGGTTCACGGCATCGCTGACAGCTCCAGGTCGGCATCGGCAAGCTTGCCATACAGGCCGCACAGAGCCCGGGCCCCGGTGGACAGCGGGCCAGGCACAGCAGACAGACCGACACCCTGCTGCGGCACAAGGACAAGCCCTGTGCGACCAGGCGCCGTATTCCAGTTTGACTGAGCAGGTCCATAAGGTAAGATTCCCCCGCATGCTGTCCCCTTCCCGGAATGGCTCCCGGAAGTGGCACTGAGAAAAAGCCCGGCTCGAAGCCACTGTTCTGCCTCTATATAGCAACTTGCAGTGAGCGGTGGCGCTGTTTCATAAAAATCAGCATAAAAAAATGGCCAGCCCTGCTTGTTCGCAGTAGGGTAGTCTATCCTCGGACGGGCGCATGGCCTGAAACGGCCTCCCCGGCCATCGCCCCCCTATTGTGTCGTTTACATCAGTCAGAGATCATCATGACCCGAACGCTCGCCCCGTCCAGGACACAACGTCCGATCCCGCGCCACGACTGGAGCATTCCGGAGGTGGAGGAGCTCTTCGCACTGCCTTTCATGGACCTGTTGTTTCAGGCGCAAAGCGTGCACCGTCATTACTTCGATTCCAACGCTGTCCAGATCAGCACCCTGCTGTCGATCAAAACGGGAGCCTGCCCGGAAGACTGCAAGTATTGTCCGCAAAGCGGCCACTACAACACGGGCCTGTCGCGGGAGAAACTGATGCAGGTACAACAGGTGGTAGACAAGGCCCGCCAGGCCCGGGCAGCCGGCGCCTCCCGTTTCTGTATGGGAGCGGCCTGGAAAAACCCACCCGACCGTGATTTCCCCCTGGTGCTGGAGATGGTACGGCAGGTCAAGGGACTGGGCCTTGAAACCTGCATGACGCTGGGAGAGCTAAGCGCAGATCAGGCGCAGGCACTGGCCGATGCGGGGCTGGATTTCTACAACCATAATCTGGACACGTCTCCGGAATTCTACGGCACCATTATCACGACCCGAACCTACGCAGACCGGCTGACCACCCTGGGGCGGGTCCGGGATGCTGGCGTCAGGGTATGCAGTGGCGGCATTGTCGGCATGGGAGAGGCGGTCCGTGACCGGGCGGGGCTGCTGGTCAACCTGGCCAATCTGCCGGAACATCCTGAAAGCGTCCCCATCAATATGCTGGTGAAGGTGGAAGGGACACCGCTGGGCAATCTGGAAGACATGGACCCGTTTGATTTCGTGCGCTGTGTGGCCGTCGCCCGCATCATGATGCCGGCCTCCCATGTGCGTCTGTCGGCGGGACGGGAGCAGATGAACGACCAGACACAGGCGCTGGCCTTTATGGCTGGAGCCAACTCGATATTCTACGGGGAACGCCTCCTGACGACGGCCAATCCGGCTGCCGAACACGACAAACAGCTTTTCGACCGCCTGGGACTCTATCCGGAGGCGATTGAAGCGCAGGAACCACAGGATGACTGGCAGCAGGAGCAGCTGCTGAACCGTATTTACAGGCAGCGCACAGCCGCGCTCTGCACTGATGCCAGTGCGGCCGAACGCCCGCCCATGGCAGCAGACAATGCGCAGGCATCATGATCCAGAATGCTCCGCCTGCGACCGGGTTCAACCTGGAAGGGCAGATAGATGCCAGCAAGGCAGCCGATCTGTATCGCCACCGGCGAACCCTGGTGCCGGGCCAGGGAGCCTGGGCGACCGTTGATGGCGTTGAGAAACTTATCTTCTGCAGCAATGACTATCTGGGCCTTGCTCGCCATCCTTCGGTGATTGCCAGCTTTAAAAAAGCCGCCGATTGCTACGGCGTTGGCAGTGGAGCCTCTCATCTGGTCACAGGCCACAGCCGCGCTCATCAACAACTGGAGGAAGAGCTGGCCGCTTTCACCGGACGCCCGCGCGCCCTGGTTTTTTCCAGTGGATACATGGCGAACATAGGCGTGATTGATGCTCTGGTCGGTCCGGGTGACTGCAGCTTTCACGACCGTCTGAACCACGCCTCCCTGCTCGATGCCGGGCGTCTGAGCGGTGCCAGGCTGATGCGTTACAGGCACTGTGATGCTGACGACCTGGCCTGCAAACTCGCCAGGAGCCAGAGCCGCCGCAAACTGGTTGTGACAGACGGTGTGTTCAGCATGGATGGTGACATAGCCCCACTGCGCACACTGATGCGGCCCGTGCAACAGCAGGGAGCCTGGCTGATGGTGGACGATGCCCATGGATTTGGCACCCTGGGACTCCAGGGCGGAGGTGCCGCCAGTATTTTCCGGATGTCAGCACAGGAAGTTCCCGTTCTTATAGGCACCCTGGGAAAGGCATTTGGTACATCAGGTGCCTTTGTCACAGGAAGCCATGCTCTGGTTGAAAGCCTCATCCAGTCGGCCAACACCTACAAATACACGACAGCCTTGCCTCCTGCTCTGGCTGAGGCAACGCGCACCAGTCTTCGGCTGGTGCAGACCGAAAACTGGCGACGCGAGCGACTGCAACATCTGATTCAGCGTTTCCGCGCCGGCTGTCGTCAACTGGGCTTGAGGCTACTGGACTCACAAACGCCCATCCAGCCCATTATTGCAGGCAGCGCGTCCCGTGCGCTGGCTATGAGTGCAGCTCTGGAAGCCCGGGGCATATTGGTGACAGCTATTCGACCACCCACTGTGCCCCAGGGCAGTTCACGCCTGCGCGTCACTTTCAGTGCCAACCATCAGGAAGAAGAAGTAGATCGCCTGCTGGATGCGCTTGACAGCGTTCAGAAAACGCTGGGGGGGGACGAGCCATGTCCCTGATTGTGCTGGTTTCTGGTTGGGGCATGTCCGCCGACCTGTTCTCAGACGCTGTCGTGGAACTCGAATCACAGGGCTACAGGGTCTGCCGTCTTTCATTGGCGCAGGCGCCCGGCGCCAACTGGGACAGCTTGCTGACCTGGCTTGACAGCATGGTCACCGAGCCGGCGCTGCTGGTGGGATGGTCACTGGGCGGTGTTTTGTGCGCCCGCTTCGCAGCCCGCTATCGGGACAAGGTAAAAGCCCTCGTGACGCTGGCCAGTACACCTTGCTTTGTCCGCAGACCTGGCTGGGATACAGGCCAGCAACCGGCCGCCTTTCGCGCCTTTGCGGCAGGCCTGTCGCGCAAGGGCAAGGCCGCCGCCCTGCGGTTTGCGGCAGTGTGCGCCAGCGGCAGCCTGCATCCGGAACACAATCGCACCCGCCTGGAAAATGCGGTGGAAGACCTTCACACGGGCGCCACCGACTGGCAGACACTTCTGGCACGTCTGGCAGAGGACAGTCGTGCCAGCTGGACACAGCTGGAGTGCCCGGCCCTCCACTTTCTGGGAGCCTCTGACGCGCTGGTCCCTTCCGACACAGCACGGGCCCTGACCAGGCTGGCTCCGGCGCACAGGGTTTGTGTACTGGCCGGCTGTCATGCCTTGTTTCTGGATCAGCCACAGCTGTTGACGGAAGCCGCCGCTGAGCTGTGCGGCCACCAGAAAGGGTGCGCGCACTGATGGATATGACGAGCCTTGTCAGTACGGCTGATGCTGCCTGCGGTGGCAATGCGCTGCAGGCACCCGGTTGCAAGCGACGCATTGCCAGCGCGTTCGGGCGCGCGGCCTCTACCTATGACAATGCGGCCCGGCTGCAGAAACAGGTGGCAGAGCAGACACGATCCTGCCTTCCTGCGCTGACTGCGGCAGACGCCGCCATTCTCGATCTGGGGTGCGGTACAGGTCTGGAAACCCGGGCCCTGGGGCGACGCTACCGGCAAGCCCGGCTGTTTGGTCTTGATCTTTCGCCAGACATGCTCAGCCTGGCCCAAAGTCACCAGCAAGCGACAGACTGTCACTGGATCTGTGGTGACCTGGAAGTCGCACCCCTGCCGTCCGGATACTTTGATCTGGTGTATTCCAGCCTGGCTGTGCAGTGGTGCGCTGATCTTGCCGATGTGTTGAGCTCCTGCTATCGGCTGTTGTCTCCCGGCGGCTGGTTTGTCTTTTCTACCCTGGCAGCAGGCACTCTGCACGAGCTCAGCACAGCCTGGCGGCTGGTGGACGGACGCAATCACACCAACTGCTATCCCCCCTTGTCCCTGCACAGACAAAAACTGATGCGCTCGCGCTTTGCTGTGCACAGGCTGTATCAGCAGACTCACAGACTCTACTATCCTTCAGCGCTGCACCTGATCAGAGAACTCAAGGCACTGGGTGCCAACACCCTGGTGGATGATCAGCCTGCGTCGGGTCTGACCGGGAAACAAGCCATGGTGAGCCTGGAAAAAGCCTACCGGACTTTTGCCGGCACCCAGGGGGTTCCTGCCACCTGGCAGGTGGTGTACACCGCACTACGCAAGCCGCCATGACCCTTGGATCACTGCCGTTATTTTGCCTGGCCCTCGCCCTCAGGGGCGGAAGACTGTGACCAGGTCTCCGTGGCCGGGCGTGGAGAATAAGAAAAAACGTCAGAGTGTATGCTGCCAGCAGGAAAACCGGCATCCAGCAGCGCGTCGAATGTCGCATACACCATGTCTGGAGATCCGCAGATGTAAAAGTGGGCCCCCATCAGCTGCTCCTGGTCCTCGAGCACAGACTGGTAGAGCTGCCCATGACGTCCACTCCATTCATCAAGGCTGTCCGGTTCACTCACGACCGGATGATAATGCAACCCTTTTTCACTGGCCCAGAAAACAGGGAGCCCAGGCATATAGAAAGCTTCCGGGCGGCGCGCCCCCCAGTACAGATGGACAGGGTGACTGTGTCCTTGCAGAAGACTGTACTCCACCATGGCTTTCATCTGGGAAAAGCCGGTTTCAGCAGCGATCAGCACCAGAGGTGTTTGCGGACACTGCCCCAGATGACACTCGCCCTTGGGAAGGATAATGTCGACACTCCGGTGTGACTGCAGATGTTCAATAACGCTCTGGGCGCGGCTGTGCCCGGGATGGCACTGAATGTGCAGCTCCAGGTCGCCCCCCTGTGTTCCGGGTGCCGAGGCGATGGAATAAGCACAAGGACGGCCTCCGGGTACAATCAGTTCCAGATACTGCCCGGCTTCCCAGAACAAGGGAGGCTCACCGTCTTCTCTTTCCAGAAACACCTGGTAGACGTGGGCAGCACATCGAAGCACGTGCTTTACACGGACACGCCGCTGCGCCGGGCTGACAGGTACATCCCTGTTTTCTTTGGGAAACTGCCTTTCTGAAACCATTTTCTTTATGTTTCCCCCT
Organism: Kistimonas sp. bin40; assembly: GCA_002238585.1. Lineage (GTDB taxonomy): Bacteria > Pseudomonadota > Gammaproteobacteria > Pseudomonadales > Endozoicomonadaceae > Sansalvadorimonas. Next base: position 51,760 of record MPMQ01000003.1, read on the forward strand.
ATGGCGTCCGGTGGATGCAAAGCGATTCCTCCGTTGTTTGGATCCGAGTATAAACGTTATACTCGCCGATTGAACTACCCGCCCTGTGAGGATACTGTGCCCGCTCGTGTGTAATGGAAGCGGCTTTGCCCCCTGCCAGCACCGAAGCGGATCGGGTCCCGAGGGGGCCAGAAGCCGAGGAACAGATTATGCAAAAACACCAGGAATGCTCTGCTCATTCCCCCAGCAGCACGCTGAAAGATCTGGTGATGGACTCGCTTCGGGACACCAAAGGCCAGAGTATTTCCGTGCTGGATGTCAGCGACAGAACCTGTATCACCGATATGATGATCATTGCCTCCGGCACTTCCACTCGACACCTGCGCTCCCTTGCAGACAACCTTATCAAAGCCTGTCGCCAGGATGGAATCCAGCCGCTGGGCGTGGAGGGCCACTCCCAGTCTGAATGGGTTCTGGTCGACCTCGGCGGTATTGTTGTCCACTTGATGATGCCTTCCACCCGCCAGTTTTACGACCTTGAGCGCCTGTGGGAAACCCGGTCTCCGGCCCTCCTGGCCAATGCGGAATAACCGTCCTGGCGCGCATGGCCTGCAAGCACAAACCTATGCTTGCGGGCTGTCGGCAGTGCTGCCAGAGAACGGAAAGAACGGAAGCTTGAAACGGCAATGCCGTGCTGCGGGAATGGCTCCGGCTCCTGCAGATGAGCAGCGGCCTTGTGCCGCCCCCTGTGTCCGGTCCGGCAACCGGGTGCTGTGTTTGCAAACAGACTCGCGGGAGTGACGGCATGCGTATACGCCTCATTGCCGTCGGCACCAAAATGCCCGGTTGGGTATGTGCGGGCTACCAGGACTATGAGCGTAGGCTGTCAGCGGGCATCAAGCTGGAGTTGTGCGAGATTCCTTCAGGAAAACGCACCGCCAGGACCGGTCTGCATCGGCTTCAGACCCGGGAAGCGGCCCTCATGCAGGCAGCTATAGGCAAGAAAGACTTTGTCCTCGCGCTGGAAGTGGGTGGACAAATGTGGAGCACCAGGGAACTGGCAGACCGGATGCGCCAATGGCGCGATGCCGGCCACAATCTCAGCCTGTTGGTAGGCGGGGCCGAAGGCATGCTGCCTGAGGTCTCGGCGCGTGCTGACGCGCTCTGGTCGCTTTCGCGTCTGACCTTGCCGCACCCGATGGTACGCCTTGTGGTAGCCGAGCAGTTGTATCGCAGCTGGAGCCTGCTGAACAATCATCCTTACCATCGCGAATGACCACGACAGGTGGCAACTATTTCCGGCCTTCAGACCGGGGAGGATGCCGGGAAAACAAGCTGCATGCTCACGTCCTGTCCGGGTGCCGGATCCCCGTAGCAAAAGCCGGTCCAGCTGAAAGGGGGTTATTGTTTTCGCCAGAACCCAGGGAGCCTCTGCATGAGACGCCGGGTCCCGCGCCTGGCGAACCAGCCCCGGCCAGGTTTTTACGAATGCCTGATTGACCGAAACAGGATCTGGCTCCCATCGACGCCATACAGCCACCCGGTATCCAGTACTGTGCGCCGCGACAGCGGGAGCTTCCTTTGGCTCACTCCAGTATGCAGTGATACGCCACCACAGGCATGAACATCCAGAGGAACAGACGTCGGGTGGCAGGCATTCATGTGTCGCCCAGAAGAAAGGAACCCCGCTCAAAGGGGGGTATCAGAAAGCAGGGAATTCACAGCCGGAACACCGGGCCAGCCAGGCAGTGCCCTCCAGGCCTTGCCTTCAGGGATGCAACCACACAATGGACATCCTCCCCGCCCTGAAGGACGGGGCTTGCCGCGCTCTGGGTCAGCAACTCCCTGAGGACACCCCCCGAAAAATCCGAAGTCGCCTTTCCTGACTGACATTCACTTGGATTTCATTCAGATCCGGCTATTATACCCTGCGTCACGGTGCCAACAGGTCGAATGGGAGCTCATGCTTGAACCCTCCAGGAGCTGCGATCATCCACAACCAGAGCGGACACTTGTTTTGTACCGGTGGGGTGATGCTGTGTGTTTCGCATGGTTCCAGGTTCCTACGACAGGGACGCACTACAACAGAATCCGGGCGCAACACCCTTCTCAGGACAAGAACCGGAGACCCTTTTCTGGCCGCTGCCAGGCAGAGCGACAAGCAACTATGGCTCAAGGATGATGACCCAGTGACCTCACCCCACTTCTTTATCAATCTGGGTCGGCCAGTGCAGGGCTTCTCTTCTTCGAAGCGGCACACCTGTGCTCCTCGATTTCAGTCGCAACACAACCCGCTCTGCACGCCCTTTTCTGTCCGAAAAAACTGCGACCAATCCATCATTTTATATCGAACGCCTGGCGACCAGCATGACATGTCCACGCCTGCCGGGAACGGACAACTGGATGACATGGTCGTCGCTGGCGCGCAACCTGACAAACTTGTGGGAATGCGTCCCGGGTGGGCCGCTCTTGCCATCATCTGCGAAGGTCTGAAGGCCGACAATCCTCAATGCCAGAAGAATGACCATCAACGACGGAAAAACACTCGAAACGACTGGCAGAACGGCGCCCTGCCCCCTGGCCTGCACAACGCAAAAAACACGACCCAGGCAAGGCTGTTTGCAACCTCTGTGCATGGGCGCATCTTCGGTTCCCATCAAGACTTGCGACCCAAAAGATCCATACAGGACCTTGACACAAAACAGGTGGTGATTGCAGGTGGTGATTGCAGGTGGCGGTTGTGATTGGTGATTATAGCAACGCGGCAGGACAGAGACGGGCCCTCGCCCTGGCTTCGCCCATTCTGCTACCCATGCCAGCAGACATGCCCCCGCAAGCGGTCCCGACAACAAGGCGAAACAGGCAAGAAACCTCTGTTCAAAATCACTCTGTGGTTGGCCTCATCAAGAGCCGGCACATACTGCAGTCACAAACCAGGAGGAAAAACCCTCAACACACGACTGCGAACGCATGCTTGTCGTCTGGCCCATGGCCAGGAATCAACGCCAGCGCCAACATAAAATACCAAAGAATTTTGATCTCAAAGGTGGAAAAGCTGTCCGTCTCTCTTGATAAAAGCAAACGCAAATCAGGCCTCCCGCCAATGGCTGCCTGAGAAGTCAGCCCGCTCGCCTGCCAGAACAAGGAGCAATCGCTGGCGTTACAGCCCTCCAACTCGCCTTTCTGCTTTTCTTTTTTTAGTGCAGGTCAGGCTATCCTCGGACAGGCTCCAGGCTGAACAAGGCCGGGAACCCTAATGACAGAGTCAGAAGAAATCTATGACACCCAATACTCTCAAGGACCGCAGCGAAGAATACAGAAGTATCCGCCTGCGCATCTGGTGTGCTGTGTCCTTGATGCTGATCATGGCGTCTGGCCTGGTTGTCCGTGCGTTTTTCCTTCAGGTTGTGCACCACGCTGATCTCAAAACCCAGTCAGAGGGAAATCGCATCCACCTGCAGACCGACCCGCCGGTTCGGGGGCTTATTTATGACCGCACAGGACGCATTCTGGCGGAAAACAGGCCTGGCTATACCCTGACGCTGATTCCCGAGCGCGTGGAGGACATGGAGTGGACCCTGCAACAAATCGGCCAGCTTCTGGACCTCGGCGACAAGGATATAGAGCGCTTCAGAAAGCGGGCACGGCAAGCCCGGCCCTTCAATGATGTGCCACTCATCACCCGGCTGAACCAGCAGGAAATTGCCCTGATTTCTGTCAATTTACACCGCCTGCCCGGCGTCAATATCGAAGCTCGCCTGCTGCGCCACTACCCGCATTCGCGAATTACCACCCATACGACAGGCTATGTCGGACGCATCAACGACAGGGAACTCCAACATCTGGACCCCGCTCTGTACAGTGGTACCAACGTCGTCGGCAAAACAGGAATCGAACGTTTTTATGAAAAGGCGTTACTGGGAAAACCGGGCTACAGGGAAGTCGAATCAAACGCTCACGGACGTGTACTAAGGGTGTTGCGCCATGTGCCTTCAGTGCCTGGGCGCGATCTGTCCCTGTACCTCGACCTTGATCTGCAAAAAACGGCCGTTCGCGCACTCAAGGACAAGCGTGGGGCGCTGGTGGCACTCGACCCCAAAACAGGAGGCGTTCTGGCGCTCGTCAGCAGCCCGACTTATGACACCAATCTCTTTGTGACCGGCATCAGTCAGACGGCCTATGACGCGCTGCGCAACGATATCAACCGCCCCCTGTTCAACAGAGCCATTATGGGTGAATATCCACCGGCTTCTACCATCAAGCCCTTCGTGGCACTGGCCGCTCTCCATAGCGGTACCATCACCACCGACTACACCATATTCGACCAGGGCTATTTTCAGTTACCCGGCGACGATCATCGCTACCGCAACTGGAAGCGAAATGGTGACGGCTGGACTGACCTGCCAACATCCATTGCCCGCTCCAATGATACCTACTACTATAACGTGGCCGTTCAAATGGGGATCGAGAGTTTGCATGATTACATGAAACTCTTTGGTTTGGGCCGTGTATCAGGTCTTGATATTGCATCGGAACGCCCGGGTCTTGTCCCCTCTCCTGAATGGAAAAAACGCACGCGGGGACAGCCTTGGTACCCCGGAGAGACAGTCATTACCGGCATTGGGCAGGGCTATCTGTTGACCACCCCCTTGCAGCTGGCCGTGGCCACCAGCATCATTGCCAATCGTGGCAAGGTGTTTCAGCCCCGGCTGGTCCAGCCGGCGTCAACAGCGCAATCCGGGGCCATAAAGCCAATAGCCGAATTACAAAAGGATGACGCTTATTGGGATATCGTCATCCGGGGTATGCGCGATACCGTGTCTCGCCCTATAGGGACTGCCTTCCGGCGTATAGGCAAGGGGCTGGAATACAGCGTAGCCGGCAAGACTGGCACGGCCCAGGTTGTTGAAATTCCCCGCGACATTCAAGAAGAAAAACAACGGGTGCTGGACGAATTTCACAGGGATCACGGGCTTTTTGTTGCCTTTGCTCCCATCAAGGATCCGCAGATTGTTGTGGCTGTTATTGTAGAAAATAATGCCAATGCGCCCGTCCCGGTGGCGCGCAGGGTGATGGATGCCTGGCTTCTCAGAAATTCAAATCCCGCCAACGCCCGCAAGGGGCCTGATTCAGACAAGGGGAGTTGAGTTTTATTATGGAGCGGGACTTCAGGAACAGACTTTCCAGGGAATGGTCGCTTGAAGGCCCACCTTCACTGGCCTACAGGTTGCGTCTGGACCTGGCTCTCATGAGCATGCTGCTGCTTTTGTGCATGGCGGGGCTGCTGGTTCTTTACAGTGCCAGCTCAAAAAACATGGATATAGTTACGCGCCAGGTACTGTCCATATCGGCGGGCTTTGCGGCCATGTTGCTCATAGCCCGTGTTCCTGTCCGCTATCTCCAATGGCTTTCTCCGTTAATCTACACGGGCGGACTGGCGCTGTTACTGGCTGTGCTTGTCACAGGACACGGTGCCAAAGGGGCGCAGCGCTGGATTGCATTGCCAGGTTTTCGCTTTCAGCCTTCCGAAATCATGAAACTGGTGATGCCGCTGATGGTGGCCGCCTGGCTATGCCCCAAGACACTGCCGCTCAAATGGTCTGACATTATTGTCAGTCTGGGTATCATTGTACTGCCTACGGTTCTGATCGCTCGACAACCCGATCTGGGTACCGCACTGCTGGTGGCAGTATCCGGTTTTTTCGTGCTTCTGCTCGCCGGGCTGGGATGGCGCTTGATTCTGGGGGCCCTGCTGATGGCACTGCCGTCGGCTTGGGCGATGTGGAATTTTTTCATGCGAGACTACCAGAAGCAGCGCGTTCTGACTTTCCTCTCTCCGGAAACGGACCCTTGGGGGGCGGGGTGGAACATTATACAGTCCAGAATTGCCATAGGTTCCGGCGGGATTGACGGCAAGGGATGGCTGATGGGAACCCAGTCACACCTCGACTTCCTGCCCGAAAGTCACACTGACTTTATTATTGCTGTCCTGGCCGAAGAGTTTGGTTTGATTGGAATTCTTGTTCTTCTGGTGATTTACGGCATGATTATCGGTCGCGGTATTTATATCGCTCTCAGTGCCCAGAATCGATTTTCCGGTCTCATTGCAGGCAGCATTATTTTGACTTTCTTTGTTTATATTTTCGTGAACATTGGCATGGTCGCAGGTTTGCTTCCTGTTGTTGGCGTTCCTCTACCGCTGATTAGCCGCGGCGGCACCTCCGTGGTCACACTGCTGCTGGGTTTCGGCATACTGATGTCAGTCCACAACGCTCGGGACAGCCGGATAAGACTGGAGTAGCGGCCAGCACCGGAGACGAAGTAACAGAAGGCAGGACACCAGCTTGTCTCGCAGGAGGCGACACAGCCTCCGGGTTTCTGGCAGCCACCCTCTTATGCGTCGCTGGTCTGTTTCCTTGCGAGGGTATTGCTGGCAGACGTGCACCCGGCGACGAGATACCTGGTTTACCGGGGGGCCGCCCATGTTGGCTCGTGAAACCAAACCTTCTGACACAGGAGCAGGGCTGACAGGTTCACCAATAAAAGACATACATAATAGAAGGGCATTGCACAACATAACGCGCAGTCATCGCCGTTCATCCGGACGGCAGAAGATAGTGACATGCCGGGAAGACAGCTCTCACTGATCGCCACTCCAGCTCCAGACAGAATGCCACAGTGCACCTGGAGTGGCTGATGTTGCAATGACAAGGCCGATTGCGCAGCGGGAAATCGCCCAGAATTTGCCGATAACACTCTGCACTCACAAGGCTGCACTCACAAGGCTGCACTCACAAGGGCGCGTGCGCTCCGGCGAGAGTATACCCAAGGTTTGCTGATCACTCCTTGCGCTAACAAGGCCGATTGACTGCGCCCGGCGAGAGGGCCGCCAAAAGATTCGCTGATCTCTCCCTGCGGCAAACAAGCACGATGGCCCCCGGCGAGAACACACCCAAAGTTTGCTGATCTCTCCTTGCGGCAAACAAGCACGATGGCGCCCCGGCGAGAGTATACCCAAGGTTTGCTGATCACTCCTTGCGATAACAAGGCCGATTGATTGCGCCCGGCGAGAGGGCCGCCAAAAGATTCGCTGATCTCTCCCTGCGGCAAACAAGCACGATGGCCCCCGGCGAGAACACACCCAAAGCTTGCTGATCTCTCCTTGCGGCAAACAAGCACGATGGCGCCCCGGCGAGAGTATACCCAAGGTTTGCTGATCACTCCTTGCGATAACAAGGCCGATTGACTGCGCCCGGCGAGAGGGCCGCCAAAAGATTCGCTGATCTCTCGCTGCGGCAACAAGGACGATTGTACCCGGCGGGAACACACCCAAAGTTTGCTGATCTCTCCTTGCGATAACAAGGCAGACTGATTGCGCCCGGCGAGAGGGCCACCAAAAGATTCGCTGATCTCTCCCTGCGGCAAACAAGCTCGATGGCGCCCCGGCGAGAACATACCCAAAGTTTGCTGATCTCTCCTTGCGATAACAAGGCAGACTGATTGCGCCCAGCGAGAGGGCCGCCAAAAGATTCGCTGATCTCTCCCTGCGGCAAACAAGCACGATGGCGCCCCGGCGGGAACACACCCAAAGTTTGCTGATCTCTCCTTGCGATAACAAGGCAGACTGATTGCGCCCGGCGAGAGGGCCGCCAAAAGATTCGCTGATCTCTCCCTGCGGCAACAAAGACGATTGTACCCGGCGGGAAGGCCACAAAGTTTGCGGACCCACCTCCCCCATGAACAAGAACGACGGCACTCAGCGAGGGCAGCGAGGGCAGCGAGGGGGGGGCACCCAAGGCTTGCCGATCACCCCTGCGATGACAAGAACGCTTGCGCCCGGCAGAGAGGCTCACATGGAACACGGAGGGAAAAAATCACCAGCCCCCCAATCTCATGCAACAAGCCCTCAACCAAACCCCGCTTCACCAACACAAGCCTTCCCTTCATCACTCCTGGCCACTATCACTCCCAAGCCCCTCCGCTCCCCGGCCGGACCAGTCTTCTCGCTATGCGAGACTCACAAAGGGAGGCTGGCCCCCTCCTCTTATGGCTGGATGCTGGACTTCTCACCCAAGTTCGGTTGTTCACTACCTTTGTCAGACTTGGCAACCACCACCATGGCTGGACGCACAACCCGCCCATTGAGCGTGTAGCCCTTCTGAATTGTTTCAATAACAGTATTGGGCGCTTTATCTGCACTGGGCACCATAGTGACCGCCTGGTGCAAGTTGGGGTCCAATGCCTGCCCTTCCGGGTCTACGGGGGCCACGCCCTGTTTACCCAATGCATCAACAAGCAGCTTGAGCGTCAGCTCCATGCCTTCACGCATGGCATCATTCGCTTCCGCGCTACCCGCGACACACTTGAGCCCATTCTCAAGGCTATCGGCGACAGGAAGAAGGGAGGACACCATCTTCTCCAGCGCAAACTTATGCGCCTTCTCCACATCCACACGCGCCCTGCGCTTGACGTTTTGCAGCTCAGCGGCTGCCCGCAGCGCCTGATCACGCGCCTGCGCCAGTTCTTCCTGGACTCGCACCAACTCAGAAGCACTCATTCCGGCCGCCAATTCCTTGGCCGACATGGTTTCTCCCGGATGCTCGTTATCAGCACTGCCTTCCGGGCTGCCGCCCGCTTCCCCAACGCCCTCATCGGCCACCTTTGGATCCAGGGCTGGCTCCGCCCCTTCCTCCACCCGGGGCATAGCAGCTTCCCGTACCTGCTCCCCTCCAAACTCTCCTTGCACAGGCTGCCCGCCCTGTACGCCCTGCTCTTGACTCATATTTGAATCCCCGTATGTTTTTACAGAATTGACCGCCAGCTTGCCCGCCCCCAGTCTGGGCTCCTTGCCCAGAACCGGGTGGGAGTTGCAAAGCCGGACAAAGAATCAGTCCGGCTAATATGGGGATGCTTCACGTTGGTTCAAGGGGCGAGAAGACGGCATTTGCCAGATCCGCTGCCTCTCAGGTCTCCGCTTCTTGCTTGCTGGCCTGCGTGTACAGGGCATCAAAATTGACAGGGCTGATCATCAGCGGAGGGAAACTGCCTCGTGTGATGAGGCTGTCTATCACCTCGCGGGCATAGGGAAAGAGTATGCTGGGGCAAAAGGCTCCCAGAGTACGGGGCATTTCGTCTTCAGGGATGTCCTGTGTCAGAAAAATACCCGCCTGCTTGACCTCTGCCACGAAGGCTGTTTCCTGCCCCTGACGCGCTGTGGCCGTCAGTTTCAACACAACCTCATGCAGATTGTCTTCATCCAGCTTCTGGTTTGAGGTGTTGATATCCAGGTTCACCTCAGGCTGCCATGAGCCTTTGAAAACATCTGGAGACCGGGGAGACTCGAAAGAAATATCCTTTGTGTAAATTCGCTGTATAGCGAACTGGGGTTTTTTTTCCTGGGTGTCATTGTCAGCCATGTTATGGTTCCTCGGGTAGTTGAAGAAAAATCACGGAAAGTGTCATTCGCGCAGCAGCTTATCAAGACGACCGTCGTCATTATAAGCGCAGAGGTCGTTACAGCCACCGATATGATGGTCACCGATCCATATCTGTGGAACGGATGTTCTTCCAGCCTTGGCTGCCATTTGCTGGCGCACCTCTGGCTGACCATCAACGGATATCACCTCGAACTCAACAGCTTTGGATCTGAGAAGTTGCTGGGCCTGCGTGCAGAAAGGGCAGTTTTCAGAGCTGTACATAACGACTTTAGGCATAATGTGACCTGTGTTGCTCGATAGAGTTTCCCAAAAAGGTGACCGCCCAACCTCGCGACGTCAGATCACGTCTTGAGCTTGACCAGAGGGAGATTCTCACTCGTCCAGGAAGCTATTCCTCCACTCAGACAAGTCACCGAATCGAACCCTGCCGATTGCAGCTGCCGGGACACAGCCCCTGCGTGCTGCCCCATGGCATCCACCAGTACCACTGGCAATCCTTTATGCTTTTCCAGTTCGCCAAGACGCGAACTCACCCCTGAAAAAGGGATGTTGACGGCATTGGCAATAGTGCCCCGGGAAAAATCCGCCGGACTACGCAAATCTATCACCTGAGCGCTCTGCGTGTTGACCAAACGAACCAGCTCGCCGGTACCTATACGCCGTCCTCCTTTGCGCGTCTCCGTGAATAGAAGGAGACCCAGAAAAACGGCGAAAGTTCCGCACAGCCAGGGATGGTGGATAACAAACGCTGTTAGTTGCTCCATCATGACGTGACTCGTTATCTCCATGCGCCGTGCTTTGCACGACTGATGCTGTTAAAACACATAGCCCTGCCAAAACGCGGATTGTGACCCACTCCGTTCCTGCAATAGATCTCTTCGTTCCAGAAAAGTTCCATGCAGAGCACAAAAAGGCTCCCGCTGCTGCCAGACAGGAATCCCGGTATGGCATTTGGACAGGACAAGAGAACGCCCTGCCCCACCAGAAAAAGACACCCGCTGCTGCCAGACAGGAATCCCGGTATGGCATTTGGACAGGACAAGAGCAGACCCTGCCCCATCACAAGAGGACACCCGCAGCTGTCAGACAGCAACCCCGGTATATCATCCAGAAAGGACAAGGGAAAGCCCTGCCCCACCACAAGAAGGCCCCCGCTGCTGCCAGACAGGAATCCCGGTATGGCATTTGGAAAGGACAAGAGCAGACCCTGCCCCATCACAAGAGGACACCCGCAGCTGTCAGACAGCGACCCCGGTATATCATCTGCAAAGGACAAGACAACGCCCTGCCCCACCACCAAAAGGCATCCGCCACTGTCAGACAGAGATCCTGGTACCTCATGAGGGAAAGACAAGAGAAAGCCCTGCCCCACCACAAACAGGCTGCCGCTGCTGTCAGACAGAGATCCCGGTATTTCTTGAGGGAAAACCAAGAGAAAGCCCTGCCCCACCACAAGAAAGCCCCCGCTGCTGTCAGACAGAGATCCCGGTATCTCGTGAGGGAAAACCAAGAGAAAGCCCTGCCCCACCACAAGAAAGCCTCCGCTGCTGTCAGACAGAGATCCCGGTATTTCATGAGGGAAAACCAGGAGAAAGCCCTGCCCCACCACAAGAAAACCCCCGCTGCTGTCAGGCGGGAATCCTGGTATTTTTTTGGGGAAAAACAAGGGAAAGGCTAGCTCAAGGATGAAACGAGACGTCATCGACTGGCATGGCAAGCTCAGGCGTCCAGAAGTCTGGTCCCTTCGAAAGGTGCGACACAAAACAGGAATACACTGACGTGCAATCAAGATCCAGAGTACACCGCCCCTGACGCTACAGGCCAGCGCGTCGTGCTGCTGATCTACGGATCCGGCAACTTTCAAAAGAATACACCCCACGTCAGTATGAGGATGTGCATCTGCGCCATCTCTTGCCGGAAAAACAAAACAGTCTTTACCGTTTTCGCTCCGCCCGTGAATCAAACAGCAAATATTCAGGGAGGCGTAACTACAGAATAATGGCGGACCGGACGGGATTCGAACCCGCGACCTCCGGCGTGACAGGCCGGCATTCTAACCAGCTGAACTACCGGTCCGGCAATGTGAAAAGCACCTTTACTTACTTCGTGATCGGAAAACCTGGTTTTTGTCAGAAACAAAAAACAGAGATACCTGATCCTTCTAACTTGCTACCCATAAGCAGGCAGGGAGCGAAGACGCAAAAGCGAAATAATGGCGAACCGGACGGGACTCGAACCCGTGACCTCCGGCGTGACAGGCCGGCATTCTAACCAGCTGAACTACCGGTCCGCATACTCAAGATTATGACAGGACGTAAAGAACAGTCATAAGTAACTGGTGGGTGATGACGGGATCGAACCGCCGACCCTCTGCTTGTAAGGCAGATGCTCTCCCAGCTGAGCTAATCACCCTGCACAAAATCAAGTCAAACCTGATATCAAGTCAAACCCGAGGAAAAAACCGCGCCAGTTGACCACAAACACTTACTCGCTGTGGACTTCCAACACAGACTTCCGCCGCCTCGACGAGCTTCGAAGAAAGCCCATCAACAAGCATGCGGCCTCACATGCGGGACGCATTATAAGCAGTATTGCCCCGCTCTTGCAACAGAAATTTAGTGTTCTCCCCCGCAATTCACGTCATTGCCTCCTGCCAGCGTCCAACTCAGCAGGGCTGCGTAGTCTCAAGAATCACAAAGGCCTGGGCATAAGCTTCTTCGTCGCTCAGGCTGATGTGTGTTTTCGTAATGTGACGCACTTGTTGCAAGTGCTGCGCTCGCCCCGAAAACAGCAGAACAGGCGCCCCCGAAGACAAGTTCAGTACAGCAATATCCTGGAACGAAACCGCACCAATTCCCGTTCCAAGTGCTTTGGCCGCCGCTTCCTTGGCTGCAAAACGTGTGGCCAGGTAGTGAACCGGTCTTTTCCTGCGCTTGAATACCGCATATTCCTCGGCTGTCAGCAATCGCAAAGCCAGCCGGTCGCCCCGGCGCTCAAAGACAGACTCCATGCGAGAGACGGAGATAATGTCCACACCTATGCCTGCAATCATGCGGGTAATCACCTGGAAGGTTGAGTCATTTTTTGAAAGAGCAGAAAACCCGGCGGAAGCCGCCTGCTGGAAACGCACCAATTTTTTGGTGTCCGGATTCTTGTTGGCAAGAGAAGAACAGCCACCCACCTCAGGCAATTCACTTTCGCCAACCGGCAGCTTTGTATCTGCCGGAAATCACAAGCCAACCAGACCATCGAGCCCGGGAGACGAAAACCCGGACTCTCGGCAGAGACATTCCCCGTACTGGCTTATTCTCCGATCAAAAATCGCAGACTGGCTCCTGACGGCCCAAACGCTCAAGCGACCGCGCTCCTGCTGAGGCCAGATGATAGTCCAGCCCAAGACCACATGAACCGCCGGGCATAGGCTTTTTGGACAATGGTCAGCGCTTTGAACACTGTCGCGCGGACTGCACGAAAAAACCGGCTCCAGCCGCTGCCTGTACCAAGGCGCACACCTTTACGTAGCCAACCCGGCAGAGCAGAGTCGATGTACCAATGCTTTGAAGCAAAGGCCCGGGTGAAAATCGTTTTCCGGAAGAAGTCGGGCACGAACCCGGCCCGGTTCGACCAATGGCCTGAGTGACAAGCCCCCCGCCAAAGCGCAGGAAAGGGACTGGGTTCTTCCGGAAGCCACCCTGGGCACCAAGTCCGGCAATACCCGACAAGACCACAGGCCTTCCCATCAGAGAAGAGGCTGTGACGCAACTGGCGCACAAGAACAAAAACCTGCCTTTTTAGCACCCCGGAGCGACCATGATCATCCCGGGTCAGGCCGCGTCTGGCTGAACGGACCTCACCGCCTGCCACACCAGAGTCATGAATCCGGCTCACCATACCCAAGACTGGCCAGCGCACGCTCATCATCAGACCAGCCACTGCGAACTTTTACCCACAAGCTCAACATCACCTTGCTATCGAACAGCTTCTCCATGTCGAGCCGCGCCTCCTGCCCGATACGCTTGAGACGTGCACCACGGTTGCCTATCACTATGCGCTTCTGCCCGGGACGCTCCACCAGCAGCAAGGCGTCAATATGCAACAGCTTTTCAACAGCCTGGAACTTCTCAATCTCAACAGTCACCTGATACGGAAGCTCGTCACCCAGTTGGCGCACCACCTTTTCCCTCACCAGTTCTGCTGCAAGAAAACGGGAACTGCAGTCCGTGATCTGATCTTTATCAAACAGAAAATGAGGGCTTGCGGGAAGAAAACCATGGGCAAGCTGCTCAAGGCGATCAACATTGTGGCCATTGCTGGCCGACAGCGGAATCACATGAGCGAAGTCCATCTTGCGCGACACCGCCTCCAACCAGGGCATCAGCTGTTCCTTGCTCGTCAGACGATCAATCTTGTTGACCACCAGAATGACAGGTGTCCGGGATCTGCGAACCTTTTCCAGCACCAACTCGTCTTCCGGCGTCCACTGCATCCTGTCTATGACAAAAACAATGACGTCTACATCGAAAAGCGCTGACGAAGCCGCACGATTCATGTAACGGTTCATGGCCTTGTCGCTTTCTTTATGCAGACCCGGCGTGTCCACATAGATAGCCTGGGTGCCACCCTGTGTTTTTATGCCATGAATACGGTGGCGGGTTGTTTGTGGCTTGCGGGAGGTAATACTCAACTTCTGTCCCAGAATGCGGTTCAGAAGTGTTGATTTTCCTACGTTGGGACGCCCCACTATGGCTACATAGCCACAGCGCCCGCAGGCTGTCGATGTGTCAGTCACACTGCTCAACCTCCACTCCCAGTGATATCAGCATCTTCCAGGCCGATCGCTGCTCGGCAATACGCCGACTGCCACCCTCCGCCTCCACCCCGGCCCTGTCTGCCACCTGGCAACAAACCCGGAACAGCGGCTCCCCTGCATGTTTCATAGTGTCCAATAGCTGATAGACCGGCGGTTGCTGGCGGCGCGCCTGCAGATATTCCTGCAGGCGCGTTTTGGCATCTTTGTTGCACTGGTTTGTGACAGACACCTTTTCCAGTCGCTCAGCAAACCAGACTTCAACTCTCTGGCGACAGGCTTCCAGCCCCGCATCCAGGTAAATCGCTCCCAACAGCGCTTCCAGCACATCGGCCAGAATAGACTCCCGATGAAACCCGCCCGTTTTCAGCTCGCCCGGCCCCAGAAGAAGGAAATCGCCCAGTTGCAGCTCCCGCGCCAGCTCCGCCAGAGTACGGCCCCGTACCAGACGGGATCTCATAAGACTCAACTGTCCCTCGGTGGCTTTCGGAACGCGACGATAAAGAGCCTCAGCCACAAGAAAGTTAAGAGCAGAGTCGCCCAGAAACTCAAGCCGCTCATTGTTGTGGCCGCTGCGCCCGCTGTAGCTGCGATGTGTCAGCGCCAGCACGGCAAGGTCGGAGTTCTCAAATTGGTATCCCAGTCGCGTTTCAAGTTTTTTCAAAACATTGTGCGAAATCATAGTTGCAATAAGGTCTCGTGCTTCCAGAGAATAATGCCCGGCACCAGACAACGCCTCCGGCTACTGTATGCTTCCGTTGTTCCTGAGGTCCGGGAGTTGCCCCCAACAGGGCCAGTGCATCCAGATGTAGATAGCCTTGCCCACCAGGTTGGCCTCGGGCACAAATCCCCAGAAGCGACTATCGTTGCTGCGGTCCCGGTTGTCACCCATAACAAAGTAGTGGCCAGGAGGAACCTGCCACCTTCCTTCTGCCTGGTGATTGGGCAGTCCCATATCATTCTTGACAAGATGAGTCGCCTTACCCAGCTTCTCTGACAGCAGCCGCATATCCTCACCTCCGGCCAGATGTTCGCCCGGGGGCAGCTCCGTCGGTTCGGCAACCACCCTTTCGCCATTGATGTACAGGGTCTTTTGCCTGTAGGTGATCCGGTCGCCAGGTAACCCGACAACGCGTTTTATGAAGTTTGTCTGGGGATGCCCCGGTTGCCGGAAGACCATCACATCCCCACGCTCAGGCTTTCCTGTGTCGAGAACCTTGGTCCCTGTCACAGGAAGCCGCAGCCCATAGGCGTGCTTGTCTACCAGAATGAAGTCTCCGATGTCGAGCGTGGGCTCCATGGAGCCAGAAGGTATCTGGAAAGGCTCATACAGAAAAGAGCGCAGCACCAGAACGAGAAGAAGAACAGGGAATACAGAACGCGCCGACTCTATAAAGGCTGGTTGACGCCCCAGCCGGTCAACCACCGCAGAATCCGGTGCCCCCACAAGGGCTTGGTAGCGCTCAACCGCACGCTTGCGCCGCCCGGCAAGAACAAAAGTGTCCAGGAGTGTCAACATCCCGGTCACACAGACAACGGAAACCAGGATAAGAGGGAAGTTCAGATCTGTCATATTGTCGATGTGTCCTTGACCGAAATGCTGTCCGCAGCACGCAGGATACAGAGTATGTTTGCCACTGTTTCTTACTTTTCTGTTTTGAGAACAGCAAGGAACGCATCCTGAGGGATCTCAACGCGCCCCACCTTCTTCATGCGTTTCTTGCCAGCCTTCTGCTTTTCAAGCAGCTTGCGCTTGCGCGATACATCGCCCCCATAGCACTTGGCCGTCACATTCTTTCGCAGCGCCTTTACCGTGCTCCTGGCAACGATCTGCCCTCCCAGTGCCGCCTGTATGGCAACATCAAACATCTGGCGGGGAATCAGCTCTTTCATCTTGCCCGTCAGCCCATTGCCCCGGGTGCGGGCGTTATCCCTATGTAATATCAGAGCCAGCGCATCAACTTTTTCGCCATTGATAAGAATATCCATGCGCACCATGTCGGCGGCCTGAAAGCATTTGAAACTGTAGTCCAGAGACGCAAAACCGCGGCTGACAGACTTTAACCGGTCGAAAAAATCCAGTACCACCTCACCCATCGGCAGCTCCCACGTCAGCGACACCTGCCCTCCCGTAAACTGCATATCATTCTGAACACCCCGCCTCTCAGCGCACAAAGCAATAACATTGCCAAGGTAGTCCTGGGGAACAAGTATGTTGGCCGTGACTATGGGTTCACGAATTTCATCCACGACACCCGGATCTGGAAGTCGTGATGGATTATCTACGGCCGCTGTCTCACCATTCTTCAACAGCACCTGGTAGATAACGGTCGGGGCTGTCGTGATCAGATCCAGATTATATTCCCGTTCCAGACGCTCCTGAATGATTTCCATATGCAGCATGCCGAGAAAGCCGCATCGGAACCCAAAACCCAGGGCATCACTCGCTTCCGGCTCGAAGAACAGGGAGGAGTCATTCAGGCTGAGCTTTTCCAGCGCCTCACGCAAACTCTCAAAATCGTCAGAGCTCACAGCAAAAAGGCCAGCATAGACCTGCGGCTTGACTTTCCGGAAGCCCGGCAAAGCGGCAACGTCGGGGGTGGAAGCCTGCGTCAGGGTGTCCCCGACGGGAGCACCATCTATAGCCTTGATACCGGCCACCACATACCCCACTTCGCCTGCGGCGAGCGCATCCTGCGGTTGGCGCCGGGGCGTGAACGCCCCCACTTCGTCTACCTGGTGCACGCCTCCGGTGGATTTGACGAGCATCTTGTCGCCCTTCTTCACAGTGCCGTTCATCACTCTGACCAAAGATACAACACCCAGGTAGTTATCAAACCAGGAGTCGATGATCAGCGCCTGCAAATCCGCAGTGCGATCGCCCTCGGGAGGGGGAATTCTGGCTACCAGGCGCTCAAGGACATCAGCAACACCCTGGCCGCTCTTGGCAGAGCAGGTGACAGCATCACTGGCGTCAAGCCCAATAATCTCCTCTATTTCCTGGGCCACCCGGTCGGGTTCCGCCTGCGGCAGGTCGATCTTGTTCAGCACAGGAACCACTTCAAGATCCTGCTCAATGGCCGTGTAACAATTGGCCACAGACTGCGCCTCCACCCCCTGGGCCGCATCCACAACCAGCAGCGCACCCTCACAGGCTGCAAGGGAGCGGGATACCTCGTAGGAAAAGTCCACATGTCCCGGGGTGTCAATAAAATTGAGTTGATAGGACTGCCCGTCCTGCGCCCTGTAGGTCAGGGTGACACTTTGTGCCTTGATGGTAATTCCCCGCTCCCGCTCCAGGTCCATTGAATCCAGGACCTGAGCTTGCATTTCGCGCTCGCTCAGTCCACCGCAGTGCTGGATGAACCGGTCGGCCAGCGTGGACTTGCCATGATCTATATGAGCGATGATCGAAAAATTACGGACTTGGTTGATGCTGAAAGACATTGAAGGGCATCTTGCTGAATGTGATAGCAGGTTCCAAAGGGTCGCCATGCACGCCTGCACGCACCGGCACCCGCTCGAGGCGGTGCAGCCTACCATGTTTGCCAGTGGCTTTCCCGCTTTCCTTGCCAGACTACATGGCGAGCTGTGTCAGGGGCTGGTATAGTGCACGCCTGTGCAGCAGGGCGGCGGCGGATCTCGCCGGTTTTATCGTGCAGACAAGTGTGCAGACAAATATGCAGACAAGTGTATAGTGCACGCCTGTGCAGCAGGGCTGGTCACGCATAAGGCTGTTCTTGCCGCTGCCTTCTCAAAAGTTCGTCCAACAAAAGCAAGGGGGTGAGCATGATCAACTTGGCTATCAACGGGTACGGGCGTATCGGCCGCAATGTTCTGCGCGCTCTATATGAAAGTCAACGCACCGACAACCTTCGCATTGTCGCCATCAACGACCTCGGCGACGCTGCCATCAACAGCCATCTGACTCGCTACGACACAGTGCATGGTCGCTTTGACGCCCAGGTAGAAAGTGACGGCAAGCTGTTGCGTGTCAATGGTGACGAAATCCAGATGCTGTCCGAGTCAAGACCAACAGAGCTTCCCTGGGGAGAACTGGGCGTTGATGTCGTACTTGAGTGCACTGGCGTATTCCGGTCCCGCAAAGCCTGCCAGGCACACCTGGAGGCCGGTGCCCGCAAGGTGGTGATATCAGCCCCGGGTGAAGATGTCGATGCCACCATCGTTTACGGCGTCAACGAGCAACAGCTGACCCAGGACATGTGCATCATTTCCAATGCATCCTGCACGACCAACTGCCTGGCCCCGCTGGCCAAACCCCTGCACGACGCCCTGGGTATCGAATCGGGTGTCATGACCACCATCCACGCCTATACCAACGATCAGGTGCTGACCGATGTGTGCCACTCTGATCCCTATCGTGCACGCTCCGCCACCCTGAACATGATACCCACCAAGACAGGTGCTGCCGCTGCGGTCGGACTCGTGGTTCCAGAACTCAAGGGCCGGTTCGACGGCATGGCGGTCAGAGTTCCCACAGCCAACGTTTCCCTTGTTGACCTGAGCTTTATTGCGAGCCGTTCAACCAGCGTAAGCGAAGTCAATGAGATAGTGTCGGCAGCGGCGACCTCAACGCCTGCCATGACAAAAGTTCTGGCGATCAATACACAGCCTTTGGTTTCCATGGACTTTAATCACAGCACTTTTTCTTCCAACTTTGACGCCACCCAAACCAGAGTCCAGGGGCGCCTGGTCAAAGTGATGAGCTGGTATGACAACGAGTGGGGATTCTCCAACCGCATGCTGGACACAATCGAAGCACTGATATCTGCCTGAACGCAGCGCCCTGGAAACAGGGATTCTGCGCTTCCTGCCCGAGTAAAAGGCTGCACCGGTCCTTTGAAAGCCGGCCTTCTTTGGAGTAGTGCCATGAGCTGCGTTGTTCCGCTGCGACAAACAAAAATTGTAGCGACGCTGGGTCCCGCCACCAATAGCCGCGAAGCACTGGAACGGCTGATCGCCGCTGGTGTGGACATGGTTCGCATGAACTTTTCCCATGGTGAGCCGGAAGAGCACATAGAGCGTGCCCGCCTGGTGCGAGACATTGCCGCCTCCCAGGGGCGTAATGTCGCCATTCTGGGAGATCTTCAGGGACCGAAAATTCGTATAGCAAGGTTTGAGCAGGGTGAGGTCAACCTTGTTGCAGGAAAGGAATTCACTCTTGATGCCGATCTTGCCAGTGATGTTGGCACAGTCCAGGCTGTCGGTCTGACGTACGGTGATCTGGCCTGCGACTGCAAACCCGGTGACACGCTGCTGCTGGATGATGGCCGCCTCAGTCTGAGCGTGCTGAGCATTGAGGGTGTGCGCATCCACTGCCGGGTACTGACAGGCGGCATCCTGTCCAACAACAAGGGCATCAACCTGCTGGGCGGCGGCCTGTCAGCCCCCACCCTGACAGACAAGGACAAGGCAGACATACAGGTAGCTGCCTCCATGGATCTGGACTACCTGGCCGTGTCCTTTGTTCGCTGCCGCGAGGATGTCGAACAGGCTCGTCGCCTGCTGAAGGAAGCTGGCGGCCAGGCCGCGATACTATCCAAGATTGAGCGGGCCGAAGTCGTCGAGAATCCCTTGCGCTTGCAGGAAGTCATCGAGGCATCGGATGCAATTATGGTCGCGCGGGGAGACCTGGGTGTTGAAATTGGGGATGCCGAACTGGTCGGCGCCCAGAAAGACATGGTGAACATGGCCCGGCGTCTGAAGCGCCCTGTGATTACCGCCACCCAAATGATGGAATCCATGGTGGAGAACTCGCTCCCCACTCGCGCTGAAGTCTTTGATGTAGCCAACGCCGTACTTGATGGGACAGATGCCGTCATGCTGTCGGCCGAGACAGCCATGGGACATTGCCCTCATGGTGTTGTCGAGGCGATGGCACGCATTGCCAAGGGAGCCGAGCATGAATCCTGCGCTATTCTCCCACGCGATGCCGAGGATGCCATTCCCCTTGATCAAAGTGATGAAGCCATAGCAGTGGCCGCCATGTATGCCACGCGTCATTGCACCGACCTCAAAGCTGTTATCTGTTTGAGCAAATCAGGGCGTACGGCGTTGTGGATGTCCCGTACAAACCTGTCCATGCCCATATTCGTTCTGACCAGAGATCAACAGGCCGCGCGGCGTATGGCACTGTACAAGGGTGTCCACTGCCTGGCTTTTGATGTGGACAGCAGCAGCCCTGATGTAGAGACGAAAGCACTGGACGCAGTACTGGCAGCAGGAGCCCTGAATCCGGGTGACAAGGTTCTCCTGACGCGAGGACGCAGCGGTGGCAAAACATGCATTCTCAAGATGCTGACAGCATGAAGGTGCTGCCTGCCGCCTCCGGCATGCAGGGTGCTGAAATCAACAGCGACATGAAAGGCCGCCGGTGCTTTGGACCTCGCTGACACCGGACACCGGGCACAGGACCAAAGGGCGGCCGCCGACTCGGCGGCCCTGCCCGTCAAACCGCCTTGCGAAGCTCTTTGCAGCAATCACCCCGTGGGTACCAGGCCTGCGCAGGAGCTGTCGGTGGTACGCCCGCGGTTCCAGGACAGACTGTTTCGGCGTTTGCCGGGGTCTTTTTGCTGAGCAAGGTTTCGACATCTCTGCGAAGGTGCTGTACTCTCCCCGCCTTTTATGTCTTCAGATGGCAAGAGGAGTGCGGCTATGCTGGAGTGTGGCAAACGCTTCCTCAACCTGAATCGCCCCAGCGTCATGGGGATCCTTAATGTCACACCGGACTCTTTCTCCGATGGAGGCCTGTACAGACACCGGGACCAGGCTGTGGCCCAGGCGTGGCGCATGGTCGAAGCGGGAGCGGACATCATAGACATCGGCGGAGAGTCCACCCGGCCGGGAGCCTCTCCCGTGCCCGTGCAGGAAGAGCTGGAGCGGGTGGTGCCGGTTGTTGAAGCACTGGCCCCGCAATGTGATCGCGTTATCTCTGTAGATACCAGCGCACCGGAAGTTATGCGGGCAGCTGTTGCCGCAGGGGCTGGCATGATCAACGATGTGCGGGCACTGCGCCGCCCGGGGGCCATGGAGGCGGCGGTCCAGTGTGCGGTGCCCGTTGTCCTTATGCACTCTCACGTCGACCCGACTGATTCGGGACCGCCTTCGGGTGGATGCATCATGGAGCGCATCCTCAGCTACCTTTCTGTCAGGCTGGCAGCCTGTGTAGAGCAAGGCATTCCCCGCAGCTCCCTGCTGCTGGATCCCGGATTCGGAGGCGGCATGTTTGGCAAAAGCCCGGCAGACAATCTCGACATTCTGCGCCGGTTTGGCGATCTGCACCAACTGGGCCAGCCTCTGCTGGCGGGCGTATCGCGCAAATCTTTTCTTTCTCACCTTGGTGGCAGGGCCGCCACCGCCCCCCTGGCCACCAGCCTTGCTTGCGCACTCCTTCTGGTACAGGCCGGTGCTCAGGTTGTGCGCGTGCATGACGTTCAGGAGACGGTCGATGCACTCCGGTTGCAGCAGACTGTTGCTGATGCACCGGCTGTAACGCCAGTCACCCGGAGTGATTCGTAGCAGGTATTTTAATATGACGGACAGAAAACACTTTGGAACAGACGGCATCCGGGGGCGTGTAGGAAACTTCCCCATAGTACCGGACATGATGCTGAGACTGGGATGGGCTGCCGGCCGCGCGTTTGGAGAGCAAGGCTCCCGACGCGTCCTGATTGGTAAAGATACACGCCTGTCCGGGTATATGCTGGAGTCGGCACTGGAGGCCGGGCTTTCTGCGGCGGGCATGGACATCTGGCTCCTGGGCCCCATGCCAACGCCTGCGGTCGCTTATTTGACGCGCACTTTTCAGGCAGGGGCTGGCATTGTCATCAGCGCCTCACACAACCTGTATCATGACAACGGCATCAAGTTTTTTTCAGCGCAAGGGACCAAACTGTCTGACGAAACAGAAGCACAGATAGAGTCCCTGCTCGACCAGGAACCGCAGGTGGTTCCTTCAGAGCAACTCGGTCGGGCTCGGCGTGTAGAAGATGCCGCAGGACGCTATATCGAATACTGCAAAGCGACTGTACGTCCCCAGCCAGACCTGCAAGGCTTGCACATAGTGGTGGATGCTTCCCATGGAGCCGCTTACCAGGTAGGGCCTGCGGTTTTTGTTGAGTTGGGCGCCAGGGTCGATGCCATCGGCGTCTCACCGGATGGCATGAATATCAACAAGGATGTTGGCTCCACACATCTGGACACGCTTCGCGCCGCCGTGCGTGACAAGGGTGCTCATCTGGGGATTGCCTTCGATGGGGATGGCGACCGGGTCCTGATGATTGACGACAAAGGATCCACGGTTGATGGTGATGATCTGCTGTGCATTATCGCCCGCCACTGGAAAAAGCAGGGAGAGCTTGAAGGGGGCGTCGTAGGAACAGTCATGTCCAACCTTGGCCTGGAAAAGGCCATGACCGAGGCTGGCATTCCCTTTGTGCGAACGGGCGTTGGTGACCGCCATGTCAACGCACGCCTGCAGGAGCTGGGCTGGCAACTGGGTGGAGAGGCGTCTGGTCACCTGATCTGCCGCAGACTGTCAACCACAGGCGACGGCATAGTGGCGGCACTGCAAGTGTTACGCGTCATGGTACAGACCGGACTGAGCCTTGCCGATTTGCATGCCGGAATGGTCAAGTACCCCCAGCGCATGATCAATGTGCGCACAACGGCAACGTCCGACTGGCAGTCGAGTGCTGCTGTTCGTGATGCCGTCAAACAGGCGGAAGTCATGCTGACCGGACGCGGACGGGTGCTGGTGCGCCAATCCGGCACTGAGCCGGTTGTCCGGGTGATGATAGAGGGAGAAGATTCTGGAGAGGTCAATCAGTGCTGCCAGGCGCTGGCCGATGTTGTAGCAACGGCCATGAGCTGAACGCCTCCCGCGTTGAGCCCTTCTTGCCGGGTACGGGTGTGCTGTGCTAGGGTGCGACCACCAAGGCGTTGACGGGCTCTAGCAATGCGCAGGCCACTGGTTGCAGGCAACTGGAAAATGAACGGCTCGCGGGCTTCTGTAGCTCGCCTGACAGATGAGATTCTGGCAGGGGCTGCAGGTCTCCCGGAGCGGTTGGACGTTGCGGTTTTCCCTACCGCGTTTCATGTTTCCCAGGTGGCCGAATCCCTGCGCGGCACGCGCTTTCTCTGGGGCGTGCAAAATGTGTATCCGGCAACTGCTGGTGCTTTCACGGGGGAGATTTCGGCCGATATGGCCCTGGATCTGTCTTGCACCATGGTGCTCGCCGGTCATTCTGAACGGCGCAGTTTATTTCAGGAATCAGACCTGAATGTTGCGGCCAAAGTGGAGCACATTGGCTCCCTTGGACTGACACCGGTTCTGTGTCTCGGTGAAACACTGCAGGAACACAAGGACAGTCGCACTCTGGAAGTTGTCTCCCGCCAGTTGGGTGTTGTTGTTGAGCAGGTGACGGAACCGGCTCTGGCGTCTCTGGTCGTGGCCTATGAACCCGTGTGGGCCATAGGAACAGGATTGACTGCCAGCCCCCAGGAGGTACAACAAGTGCATGCTGCGATTCGGCGCCAGCTTGAAGCTCGCAGTCCGGAGCTGGCACTTCGAACGCGCATCCTCTACGGGGGCAGCATAAAGCCCGACAATGCTGCGACTCTTTTTGCAGAGGATGACGTTGATGGCGGCCTGGTCGGCGGCGCGTCCCTGAGTGCAAGCGACTTTCTTGCCATTTGTCGTGCGGCTTCCTGACAGGGCTGTCACCATTTCTTTTTTTTGTTGTGATTAAAGCGGATAACTGCAGGTGGAAACGATTATTCTTGCTGTACATATTCTCGTAGCCTTGGGATTGATAGGCTTGGTCCTGTTGCAGCAGGGCAAGGGTGCGGAGGCGGGGGCCTCTTTCGGGGCAGGAGCTTCCCAGACTGTTTTTGGCAGCAGCGGAGCCGGGAGCTTTCTTGCCCGGGTGACGGCGGTGTTGGCGGCGATTTTTTTTGCTACCAGTGTTGCACTCGCCATCCTGGCGCGGGGGGGCATGTCCGTGTCTCCTTCTATCGGTGTTCCTGACGCAATCGAGACCATCAGCGTGCCAGCAGAAGCTGGGTCACCATCTGAAAAAGAGGAAGCTGTTTCCGATGTGCCGCAAGTTGACAGTTTACCTGTGGATTCTTCTGCCGAGTCCGTGATAGACTCTGGCTCGCCTGCCCGGGAGTGAGTTCTGGACAGGTGGCATTAAGCACCAGTCCTGCGATATGGCGTATGTTTTCGCGACTGGTGTTGCGCGAATAGTTTGGAGTCTGATCTCGAACTGGCAAGATATCCTGTGGAAAACATCCTGTGGATTTGCCTTCGAGGTCCTATAAGCCGAAGTGGTGGAATTGGTAGACACGCCATCTTGAGGGGGTGGTGTCCTTAGGACGTGCGGGTTCAAGTCCCGCCTTCGGCACCATGTTTACCAGGTTTCGTGGTTGCAGTAATGAAGGGGCACAGACCCTTTTGTAGCCGCAGGATGTAACGTCCAGATTTGTGTTTTTTCCTTCGAAGTGGTGTGCGACGGTTAGCGGCTCCTTGGGCCCTTAGTCAAAAGCTTGGGTTTGCAGGGGATGTTATTCAGCCCCATCGAAGAAAGAAAAAGCTCCTGGTTTCAGGGGCTTTTTCTTTTTTTTTCTGGCCGAAGTCGTCGAAGTCGTTTTGACAGTCGCCCGCTGCTCTGATGTCTGGAGACGGTGGCCTCGACTGCCGGGGACCCTGGCAAGGTGCCGGGTCAGGTAATGATGGGCTATGCAGCCCATTTTTTATGACTGAGACTTGGGAGGCTGTCCGGAAATACCCGGAAGAAGCCTGTCCTGTTAGAGAACAGAGGGATTTTGTGGTTTTTTTATGCTGGTTTTTTGCAGGGCACTCGCGACGGCATGTGCCAAATCAGTATAAAAAATGCTTCAAACCGGATTTTTCCCCGGCATGGTTGCCGGGCTTTGGGCAGCCTGCCGGTCTGGCAGAAGAGTGTGTCAGGATGCTCGTGGGGGCGGTACCTTGGAGAAGATGGAAGACAGTTTGATAACCGATGATCCATACGCCCTGCATCAGCTGACAGAACCTGTTGTCAGCGCGCAGGGGTGTGAACTCTGGGCTGTGCAGTGGATCACGGGAAAGGACCAGGCGCTGCTGCGTGTTCTGATTGACAGAAGCAGTGGTGTCAGCGTAGATGACTGCGAGGCGGTCAGTCGCCAGCTGAGTTCTGTGCTGGATGTAGAAAGCCGGATTCCAGGTAGCTATACCCTTGAGGTGTCTTCACCTGGAATGGATCGCCCTTTGATAACGCGCGGACACTACCTGGCCTCTGTCGGGCAACTGGTGACTGTGCGCCTCAGGGCTCCTTTCGAGGGGAAGCGCAGGTATGAGGGGCTGTTGCAGCGAGTGGATGGCGATGAGGTTGTGCTGGCCTGCAAGGGCCATGAGTTTTTCTTTCCACTGGAAACAATCGAGAAAGCACGGGTTGTACCCCGGTTCTGAAGGCTGCCTGCCAGCTGAGACTGGTTGACTGAGAGTGTGAGGCAGAGCATGAGTAAAGACATCTTGTTGGTTGTTGAATCTGTTTCCAATGAGAAAGGCGTTCCGTCGGAAGTGATTTTTGAAGCCATAGAGTTGGCCTTGGCAACAGCAGTCAAGAAAAAGAGGTATTCCGCCGAAGTGGACATACGCGTTGCCATCGACAGGGCGACAGGCGATTACGAAACCTTTCGTCGCTGGACTCTGACAACTGATGAAGATTTTGAAGACCCTGAGATGCAGATGACCCTCGCGCAGGGGCAAGCCAAAGATGAGACCTTGTCTGTTGGTGATGCCTGGGAGGAACCCATCGAGTCTGTTGAGTTCGGTCGTATTGCTGCACAGACGGCCAAACAGGTCATCGTCCAGAAAGTCCGCGAAGCCGAGCGTCGCCAGATGGTCGAGGCTTACAGTGACAAAATTGGCGAGCTGCTCAGCGGGACTGTGAAGAAGGTCACGCGAGAAGTTCTGATTGTTGATCTTGGCAACAATGCTGAAGCCGTTCTGCGCAAGGACCAGTTGATTCCGCGTGAGGTGTTCCGCATGAATGCCCATATACGCGCTCTGCTCTCCGAGATTGCGGACGAAGGACGCGGGCCCCAGCTGGTCATGAGTCGTACCTGTCCGGAAATGCTGGTAGAGCTGTTCCGGATAGAAGTTCCTGAAATTGCAGAAGAAGTCATAGAAATCAAGGGAGCGGCGCGCGATCCGGGATCACGAGCCAAGGTGGCCGTCAAAACCAACGATGGCCGCATAGATCCGGTGGGTGCTTGTGTCGGCATGCGTGGCTCACGCGTGCAGGCGGTGTCCAACGAGCTGGGAAGTGAGCGCGTTGACATAGTGCCCTGGAGTGATGACCCGGTTCAGTTTGTCATCAACGCCATGCATCCGGCTGAAGTGGCTTCCATTATCGTGGATGAGGACAGCCGCAGCATGGATCTGGCAGTGGCGGAAGACAACCTGGCGCAGGCTATCGGGCGTGGCGGTCAGAATGTACGACTGGCCTCCGAGTTGACTGGCTGGACCCTGAATGTCATGACCGAAGCGGATGTGCAGCAGAAGCAGCTGGCGGAATCTGAAGGCCATGCACAGACATTCGTGCAGCAGCTTGACATAGAAGCGGACCTTGCTCGCAATCTGATTGCCCAGGGCTTCACCAGCCTGGAAGAAATCGCTTATGTTCCCGCCGCAGAGCTGGTGGAGGTTGAAGGGCTTTCTGAGGAACGCATTGATGTGTTGCGTCAGCGAGCCAAGGACTATCTTCTGACGCGGGCAATCGCAGAAGAGGAAAAGTTGGACAGTGCCGGTCTGGAGCAGGATCTTGAGAAGCTTCTGGCGGATTTTCTGGATAATGATAAACAAGCTGCCACACAGCTGGGCTACCAACTGGCCTCCCGGGGAATACGGAACTCGCAAGCTCTCGCGGAACAGGCGACAGACGATCTGGAAGACATCGTCGGACTGGACCCGGAGCAGGCCGGAGAGTTGATCATGAGCGCACGGAATACCTGCTGGTTCGGGAAAAAGTGCTGAGCTGGCTGTTGGGAGGGAGAATCTTTTATGGTGGATGTGACAGTATCACAGCTTGCTGAGGTTGTCGGCGCCCCACTTGAGCGCTTGCTCAGGCAGATGAAAGAAGCCGGGCTACATCACAGCAGTGGTGAACAGCCAGTTTCAGATGAGGAGAAGTCTGCACTTCTCGCCCATCTTCGTCGAACGCACGGGCAGGCTCCGTCCTCTGTCAGCACAGGGGGAGAGCCGAATCAGGTTGTTCTCAAGCGCAAGACCGTCAGTCAGATCAAGATTGGTGGTGCCGGGAAGAACAAGATTGTCAACGTGGAAGTGCGCAAGAAACGCACCTACGTCAAGAGCGAATCCCGGGACACTGGCACAGGATCAGGATCGGGATACAGCCGGGCAGATGACCGCTCCCGGGAGCGCGTCAGCCGTTCGGCCGGATCGCCAGGATCTGCAAGAGAAGGATCTGCAAGAGAATCGGGGCGTAGCCCAGCAAGCAGCGGCAACGCAAGGCCTGGTGTTGAAGCCAGAGGAGCCAGAGGTCAGGATCGTGCAGGTCAGGATCGTCCAGGTCAGGATCGTCCAGGTCAGGATCGTGCAGGTCAGGATCGCGGACGCCCTGCGCGCAAACCGGACAGAGATATGCGGAGCTTGCGTGGCGAGTCACGCGCACCCGCTCCCGCTGCTGTGGAGCAGCCTGCACCGGCTGATGACCGTCGTCGTCGTCGTGCGGCGCCACCCAAGAAAAAGGGTAGCCATGGTGATGATCGCCGCCGCAGCGGGAGCTACAGCAGAAATCGCTCTGGTGAGGAACGCTTTAACCGCCGGACGGAAACGCGCAAGCCCCTGCGTTCCCGCGAGATGGAGCAGCATGGTTTTACACGCCCTGCAACAGCCGTGGTCCGGGAGGTCGCTATTCCTGAGACCATAACGGTGGGCGAGCTGGCCAACAAGATGGCCATCAAGGCGGCTGATGTCATCAAGCATATGGTCAAACTGGGCAGCATGGTCACCATCAACCAGGTCATAGACCAGGAAACCGCAGCCATTGTGGTAGAGGAGATGGGGCACACCAGCAAGCTGGTCAGGATTGACGCGCTGGAAGAACAACTGGAATCGGCTATCGCGGAGAACAAGGGTGAATCCGTCTCCCGGGCTCCTGTTGTCACCGTCATGGGCCATGTCGATCACGGCAAGACCTCGCTGCTTGACTCCATCCGCAAGTCCAAGGTGCAGGCTGGTGAGGCCGGGGGCATTACCCAGCATATTGGTGCCTACCATGTGACAACAGATCGCGGCATGGTCACCTTCCTTGATACGCCGGGACACGCCGCCTTTACGGCCATGCGTGCCAGGGGTGCCAAGGTGACCGATATCGTCATTCTGGTGGTGGCAGCAGATGATGGGCTTATGCCCCAGACAGAGGAAGCCATTCAGCATGCTCGCGATGCCGGCGTTCCCCTGGTAGTGGCCATCAACAAATGCGACAAGGAATCCGCTGATCCGGGTCGCGTCAGAAATGAGCTTTCAGCGCAGAACGTGATTTCGGAAGAATGGGGAGGCGACACCCAGTTCATTGAGGTGTCGGCTCTGACCGGACAAGGCATTGACGCCCTTCTTGAAGCTCTTCTTCTCCAGGCTGAAATGCTGGACCTCAAGGCTATCGCCAAAGGGGCGGCCAAAGGTGTGGTCATCGAGTCCAGGCTCGACAAAGGTCGCGGCCCGATTGCTTCGGTTCTGGTGCAATCTGGCACCCTGAACCGTGGGGACACCATACTGGTGGGACAGCAATTCGGACGCATTCGCGGCATGATCGACGAGAATGGCAAGAGAGTGAATTCTGCCATGCCATCCATCCCCGTAGAGGTGTTGGGACTGGATGGAACGCCCGAGGCTGGCGACGAAGTCATTGTGGTACATGACGAGCGCAAGGCGCGTGAAATTGCGCTGTTCCGACAAGGGAAATACCGCGAGGTCAAGCTGGCCCGTCAGCACAAAACCAAACTGGAAAACCTCTTCAAAGGCATAGGCGAAGAAGAGAAACGCACGCTGAAGGTTGTGCTGAAAACAGATGTTCGCGGCTCGCTGGAGGCTATAACAAGCGCCTTGCAGGAACAAGGCAATGATGAAGTTGATGTCCGCGTTATTTTCGGCGGCGTGGGTGGCATCACGGAGACAGATGCCAATCTGGCTCTGGCTTCTGGAGCGCTGCTGGTAGGGTTCAACGTGCGTGCAGACGCAGTGTCTCGTCGCATCATTGACGCAGAGAGCCTGGAGCTGCGTTATTACAGTGTCATATACGACCTTATCAATGACGTGAAGCAAGCATTGACCGGCATGCTGAAGGTCGAGTTCCGCGAGCAGATCGCAGGCGTGGCCGAGGTGCGTGAGGTCTTTCGTGCTCCCAAGATTGGTGCCGTGGCCGGATGCATGGTTATTGAGGGCACGATGCTCCGTAATGAGCGCATTCGTGTTTTGCGTGAGAACGTTGTCATTTACCAGGGAGAACTGGAATCTCTCCGCCGCTTCAAGGACGACGTTCCGGAAGTGCGTACTGGCTACGAGTGTGGTATCGGCGTCAAGAATTACAACGACATCAAGGTTGGTGACAAGATCGAGGTTTACAAGCTCGTTCAGGTAGAGCGCAGCCTCTAAAAGGCCGTCCGGGGATGGCCCCTCCGACACGGGAAGTGTTGGAAGCCTGACCGGCTACGGCTCCGTAGCAAGAGGAACAGAGTCTCTCCCCCGGCAGGGTGGAGAGACTTCCCCCCTCCCGTACATCGGCTCCTTGTTGCTGACTGTGGACTCTGGGTTGATGTACTTCCCGGGCTCCGATTCAGCATAAAAAATGGCCAGATGCGACTGGAAAGCCGCGAAGTGGTCTATTCTCGGACAGCCTCTGTTTCATGGTGCACAGCCGCAGGACAAGCACAATACAAGTGATACTGCGGCTGTTCCCTGATTCGGAATCCTGTTCATCTGTATTGGTTCCCTACTCAGGCGCCTGTTATGCCAAGAGAATTCAGCAGAAGCCAGCGTATTGCTGACCAGATGCACAAAGAGCTGGCCAATGTGCTTCAGCAGGAAATGAAAGACCCTCGTCTTGGGTTTATGACTGTCAACAAGGTCGATCTGGGCACTGACATATCCTGCGCAAAAGTGTACGTCACCTTTTTGGGTGTGAGTGATCCGCAAGCCATCAAGGAAGCGGTCACCCTCCTGAAGAGGGCCGCAGGTTTTCTTCGCTCCCGGCTGTCGAGTCGTATGCGGATGCGTACTGTTCCCCAGCTGTATTTTCGCCACGATGAGAGCCTGGCCCGTGCTGACCGCATAGCCAGGCTGGTGCAACAGGCCGTGGTAGAAGATGCCACTGTGGGTGCACACGCAGGCGAGGAAACCAGCTGATGTCCCGGAACAGACGGTCACGCGGTCGCCCTGTCAGTGGCATTTTGCTGGTTGACAAGCCGCCCGAGGCGTCTTCCAACGCCGTTCTTCAGAGAGTCAAGGCACTCTATGGCGCAGCCAAGGCTGGCCACACGGGCAGTCTTGACCCCCTGGCCACAGGGCTCTTGCCTGTTTGTCTGGGCGAGGCCACCAAGCTGTCCCAGTACCTGCTTGATGCCAACAAGCGTTATCGGGCACGGGCCAAACTGGGCATACGTACTACGACAGGTGATTCAGAAGGCGAACCCGTTTCAGAACGACCTGTCAGTGTGACGCAAGCGTCTCTGGACGCCGCTCTTGCCCAGTTTCGGGGAGAGATAGAGCAGTGTCCTTCGATGTATTCTGCGATCAAGCACAAGGGCAAGCCGCTGTACAGCTATGCCCGCCAGGGCATAGAGGTGGAAAGACCCTTGCGCCGCATCAGCATATTTCGTCTGGATCTTGTGGCTTTCAGCGGGGATGAGCTGGTTATTGAGGTGGACTGTAGCAAAGGCACCTATATACGAACCCTGGTGGAGGATATAGGTGAGGTTCTCGGTTGTGGAGCCCATGTTACTGCACTGCGCCGCCTCGCTGTGGGTCCCTATACCGAAGATCAGTCCTATACCATTGCAGCGCTGGAGCAGTGGCGTGATGACGGTGGTCATAGTGCCCTGGACCAGAAACTGCTGGCCCAGGACTCAGCGGTCAGTCATTGGCCGGGGGTCACTCTTGGCGACGCTGGCAGTTTTTACCTGACGCAAGGGCAAGCCGTCCAGGTGGCCCATGCACCGGCCTCGGGTTTTGTTCGCTTGTATCGTGCCGATCAGCAGAAAGGATCCTCTTTCCTTGGGATAGGCGAAATCCAGCAGGATGGCCTGGTGGCACCACGCCGACTGATTTCGGCGTAAGCTTGTCGCTGCAAACTGGAGCGGAAGGGCTCCCTGGCATGGGAGCTGTCACTGTATCCACGCAGGGTGGGCCGTTTTCTGTGTTGATGTTCGTTGCTGGGAACGGCCGTTCGCACTGGACCCATGCACAGGCTCCCCGGAGCAGACCTGGATCTCACGGCCAGTGCGATGCATGAGCAGTCCCGCGTTCAGCCGCAGGTGCCACAGGGCAGGTCCCCTGTGCTGCAAGCCTGCGGAGGTCGGACTGTTTCAGCCGGGGACATGTTTGGGTAGACAAGGTCCCGATCGCTGCCTGGTCCGGCTGGAAAGCCCGGACCTCATGCCTGTCCGCGCATTTTGTCGAGAATCTCTTTCACCGCCGCCTGAGCCTCGCGTTCGCAGGCTTGGTGACTCCGGGATACTGGAGAAGGCAGCCCTTTCTTTTCGATCAGACAACGTGCCAGCTTGCGGGCTACAGTGGCAACGATATCATCAGCCCAACGGCTGTCGAAAGCTCTGTGCTCAGCGAACTGCATGTGTAACAGGACAGTATCAGATTGCTCACCCGGCTCTTTGAGATGGATGATGAAGTCGCCACTGTCGGTAGCGCCCTGGCTGATCGTTAAAGTGAAATGTTCGTCGCTCATTTGCGTTCACCTCTTCATGCGCTCTCTGATTGTGTCGGCGTTGGAGCAAGTCGCTTGATGGTCTCCTTTGACGGCGGGTTCTGGCCTGGGCGTTTTTTGATCTGCCAAACAGTTCCCTTCCCGCTTTTCCAAAACCCCGGGCAGCACTGGCGGCAAAGAGTTATGTTCCGCCATGGCACTGTCGTTTAGCTAAAAGCAGCAGGCTCGCCAGAATTTGTATTTTCCAGTGAAAAACGGGAGAGAGCTATGAGCCTTGGTCTGCTCCTTGTGGTGATTTTTCTGGGAGGGGCACTGGCCGCCAGACTGGCTGAGCAGCTCCGCTGTCCCGGGCTGCTGGGCATGCTCGCCTGGGGAGGGCTGCTGGGTATTTTCCTGAAGGGACAGGTCAGCAATGAGCTGGCCTTGTTGTCCGCTACGGCCAAAGAACTGGCGCTGGCCGTTATTTTACTGCGGCTGGGGCTCGGGATACGGCTGCCTCTGTTACGGCAGACAGGCTGGCCGTCTCTTTTGGTGGGCGGTGGGTCCTGTGCTCTGGAAGTGGGCGTCCTGTCGCTGATCCTGCACAGCCTGTTTGACTGGAGTTGGCCTCTGGCGGGCTTGACCGCCTGCATGCTGGCCGCTATTTCTCCGGCTGTGGTGGTTCCGGCCATGCTCGACCTGCTGCAACGAGGCTATGGCAGCAGACGCGCCGTTCCCACAATGCTGTTGTCTGCCACCTCGCTGGATAACCTCGTTGCCATTTTTTCTTTCTCGGTATTACTGGGAGTGATCTCGGGACATTCGGGGCCGCTGCTTCTTTCCATTCCCGTCGCTTGTATTCTGGGTACGGTGCCTGGCATGCTGGCCGGCTGGTTTCTTGGTGTGAAACTGCGACCTTCGGCAGCCGGTCCCGCCGAACAGCTGCTTGTTTTACTCAGTGTTGCCGTGCTTCTCCTGGAGCTGGGTAACCACTTGAACAGCCCGGCTGTTCTCGGTGTCACAGCCATGGGACTGCTGCTGCAGCACCATGGCCGCTCTTGCGTCGCGAGCTGGGCACGCATGCTTGACAGAGTCTGGTTCTTTGCACAGATTCTTCTGTTTGTTCTGATTGGTCTCAACCTGAATCCCGCAACCACGCTGGATATAGGCTGGACAGGAGGATCAGTGATAGTGGCAGGTGTTCTGTGTCGCCTGCTGGGTGTATGGCTGATGACATACTTCACCGCCCTCAACCGAAAAGAGCGCCTGTTCTGTGCTGTATCCTTTGTGCCCCGGGCGACAGCCCAGGCGGCCCTGGGAGGGGTGGCGCTGGCCCAGGGTATACCGGAGGGGGAGTGGATACAGGCTTTGAGCGTGCTGGCCATAGTCCTGACAGCCCCCACGGGTGCTGTGGGCATCCGGCTGTTGGGTCACAGGTTGCTGGAACCAGAGTCGGCCTCACACGAGAAACGAACGCAGGAGGGGCAGCTGCGTTGACATTCTCCCCGCCCTGAAGGACGGGGCTTGCCGCGCACTGGGTCAGAGACGCTGTTCGCGTAGTGAGTGCAGCTGATACGAAGGTCGCCTGGCCATGCTTTCAATCACCGGAGTTGACTGTATCGCTTCCATCCAGCCTGGCCTGCATAGAGCCCCGTATTCCAACCCCGGATGCCTTTCAAGTGTCCACCGCTCCCCTTTGCAGTAACCGAATTTTCCATCAGAAATGGCACTTGCTCTGGCCTGGCTGTCGCAAGATTCCGAACTTTTCATAAAAAGCAGTATCAAACCTGGAAGAGAAGCAGACAGGAAGAAGAGCAGCTCCATGCATGGCCATTGCGATGTAATTCAGCATTTACTGTCTCAGGAAGCAAGCACAGAGGCGACTGGTTCAGACGCAGGCACCCTGGACAACGACAACGCTATTTGTCATGCAAACCAACCCGAGCTGCGCGCGGCAATAGACGCGCACATAGAATAATCGAGCGAGGCCAATGGCCTTCCACTTTCAGGACGAATAAACCCCATGGGTCTCAGGTGCTGGACCAACCTGCGCCTCAGCGCTTCTTCCAGACAGGGAAGAATTGGATCCCACGCAATGGCGCAACTGCACGCAAATTTGCATGCACAATCAAAAGGTTCCTCATCGACGTCGGAGATCTCAGGGCCAGCTTTCTTCGCACAAGGGAAGTAACAAGTGTGGTGGACTCTTTGGTTTCCGTTCTTCGGCTCGCAGCAGCACATCCTGAGCTGAACGAGATGTTCCAAAGCCTGTTCACGTCACCAGTGGCGGCTTGTCAGAGAAGGCTTTCGATTTCGACGCGATAAGGCAAGCTCTTGCTGAGCTGAAAGAACCCGCCAGTCAGCTGGGCGTGAAACTGGCAAATAAAGGCGCGTGACTGACCTGGATAAGAAAACACAGAAGGCTCGTTGGATGAGAAACAATAACAAACAGATTGGACAGAAAACCACAGAGGAGCCGAAAGACTCAAAACACATGGAAGACCCGGAAGGCCCCGACGGCTTTCGTCTGTTCCAACGTCTCTTTCCGCTTTCTTTATGGAACCCTCTCCTTCCCTTTTCTGATCTGCCGACGAAAGAACCAGGACAGTCAGGGAGTGATTGCTGACCCATCGCTCAGTGCCTGGCAAAACAGCCTCGCGGGAAGGGGGACACCGGTCTCGTACCAGTTGCCGCCCTCCGCGCAAGCCCCCGCAGTACAGAGCCATTACGCCGGGTTCAAGACTGACTCTCAAGACCCTCTATCAGCGATGTCCCTGTCATTTCCTCAGGCTGCTCCATCCCCATCAGCTGCAGAATGCTGGGCGCAATATCAGAAAGCAAACCATCACGCAGCTGGATATTCTTTGGCCCCGCATACAAAAGAGGAACAGGCTCGCAGGTATGGGCCGTGTGAGGCTGACCGGTTGCCGGGTCCTGCATCTGCTCCACGTTACCGTGGTCAGCAGTGACAAGACACTGCCCCCCCTGGCT
Source organism: Kistimonas sp. bin40 (assembly GCA_002238585.1). Classification (GTDB taxonomy): domain Bacteria; phylum Pseudomonadota; class Gammaproteobacteria; order Pseudomonadales; family Endozoicomonadaceae; genus Sansalvadorimonas. Next base: position 86,940 of record MPMQ01000003.1, read on the forward strand.
TTCCAGGGCTTGCAACACGCGACCAAGACAAGAATCAACGCACTCCACGGCCTCGACAGCCGCATCAAAGATGCCGGTGTGTCCGACCATATCCCCGTTGGCATAATTACATACCACCAGATCATAGGCGCCGCTCTCCACCGCCTTCACCAGCTTATCCGTCATTTCAGGAGCACTCATCGTCGGCTGGAGATCGTAGGTCGCGACATTGGGTGAAGGCACGAGAATACGCTCCTCACCCGGCCAGGGCTGTTCCCGACCACCATTGAAAAAGAAGGTGACATGCGCGTATTTTTCGGTTTCCGCAATGCGTAGCTGGGTCTTGCCTTGCGCTGCAACATATTCACCCAGGGTATTGGCCAAAGCCACAGGAGGAAAACAACAGCTGCCTGGAATGTCCTGCGCGTAGCGGGTCAGGGTCACAAAGTCGGCCAGCACCGGACGCTCACCAGTATCAAACCCTGTAAAATCATCACAGGCGAAGGCCCGCGCCAGTTGACGCGCACGATCAGAACGAAAATTCATAAAGATCAGGGCATCACCCGACTGCACCCGGGCCGGCGTTCCGTCGGCAGGCACAATACGGGTCGCCTTGACAAACTCATCCCCTTCATCACGACTGTAGGCTGCGGCAAGCCCCTCAGTGGGCGTCGCGGCTGTATGTCCGGCTTCTCCCCGGACGATCAGATTCCAGGCCGCCTCCACCCTGTCCCAACGCTGATCGCGATCCATGGCGTAATACCGGCCAATCAGGCTGGCAATACGCCCCACACCCAGCTCCCTGAACAAGGATTGTGCCTTCTCAAGAGAGGCTTGAGCACTGCGTGGCGGCGTGTCACGGCCATCAAGAAAGGCATGAAGGTAAATGTCCCGTGCCCCACGCGCGGCCGCTCCCTTTATGAGCGCCAGAATATGGTCTTCATGCGAATGGACACCACCGGGTGACAGCAGTCCCATCACATGAACCGCCCGCCCCGCAGACACAGCGGCGTCAATGGCAGACACCAGGGCCGGATTCTGCTGAAAATCACCCTCCTCAATTGCACGGTCAATCCGTGTCAGATCCTGATACACCACCCGGCCGGCACCCAGATTCATATGGCCGACTTCACTGTTCCCCATCTGCCCGGCGGGCAGGCCCACGTCATAACCCGAACCGGAAATCAGTGCATGAGGACCACGCTGCCAGAGTCGATCAAGAACCGGCGTTCTGCCCGCCGCAATGGCATTGGCCTCTGTTTCTTCCCTATACCCCCAACCATCAAGAATAATCAGGGCTGTCGTTGTACGTTTGGTCATGATCCCACGCCTTGCTACCTGTCAAAGACAGCAGATTCTAGAAGTTGCTCGCGCGTGCTGGCAACGCCTGTGGGCGCAAGGCCACCTCGGCCCGCCGCCGTCCTGTTTCCCTGATCCAGTCTGCCAGGACTTCGCCCGTCTCGACGAGAAAAGGATCTTCCGAAGCCTCCTGGTCCGGCCCGGAATCAAACAGACGCCCACTGTCGTCCTTGGCGAAGGCTTCAAAATTGGGCCATGCCTTTTTCCCTCGGGCTTTGCGCCACCAGTTTTCTATAGCAAGACGCTCGTTTCTCATTTCGGCCAGGGCTGCCATGCGCTTTTTTTCATTCAACTGGACCAGAGTCCTGTTTCCGTATTTTTTTTGATACTCAAGCAGCTTTTCGAGGTAAAGGAATTCAGGGTTATTGGCAACCCTGAGCTGATGACGCTTGCGCAAAGCCGGAAGCAGGGACATCAGTCTCTTCTTCCTCCGGTCCATCTCGCCCATAGCAGAAGCATCCACCCATCGCCTGGGGTCAATAGACTCAGACTCTGGGCGAGCCTGGCCCGGCTGCGCGCGATGGAGGGCTTTCTCACCAATATCAGCAGAACTGAACAACGACGGGAAACCGATATCGGGCTGCACCCCCTGATACTGCGGACTTTGTCCGGACACCCGGAAAAACTGGGCCACAGTCAACTTCAGCTGACCATGCTTGAGCGTTTTGAGCGTCTGCACTGTGCCCTTGCCGAAGCTCTGATCTCCCACAATCAAGGCTCTCCCATAATCCTGCATGGCGCCTGCAAAGATTTCAGAGGAGGAAGCACTAAGACGGTTGATCAATACGGCCATGGGACCCTGGTACAGAATTTCTGGATCCTTGTCACGCTCAATGGAAACACGCCCGTCACTGTTACGCACAAAGACAGTCGGACCCTCAGGAACAAAAAGGCCAATGAGCTGGTTGGCTTCCTGCAGAGAACCGCCGTTGTTACTGCGCAGGTCCACAACGAGGGCATCGATTTTTTCTTTTTTCAACTCCATAAGAAGCCGACGAACATCACGGGTGGTGCTCTTGTAGTCCTTTTTGTTTTGCATGGCGGCAATAAAGTCAAGATAAAAGGCCGGAATGGTAATCACGCCGATGCGTCGCTTGCCGTATTCCGTATCCAGATCCAGAACCGTCTTGCGTGCCGACTGCTCCTCCAGCCTGACCTTGTCGCGCACTATGGTGTACAGATTTCCCTTGCTGTCGCTGACACCGGCAGGCATGACTTTCAGGCGCACCCGCGTCCCCTTTTCACCACGAATCAGCCTGACGACATCGTCGAGCCGCATGCCGACCACGTCAATCATGGGGCCTTTTTCCTGGGATACGGCCACAATCCTGTCGCCCGGCTTGAGCTGTCCGGCCCGGTCAGCAGGACCTGCTGGCACCAGACTGACCACTTTGGTGTATTCATCATCCTCCTGAAGCACCGCACCAATGCCCTCCATGGAGAGGCTCATGTTCATATTGAAGTTTTCAGCTTTTTGGGGAGAAAAGTATTGTGTATGCGGATCAAACAGACGGGTATAGCCATTCATGTACTGCTGAAGAACATCTTCACTGTGCATCTGCTCCAGGTGACGCTGCTGGCTTTTAAAACGCCGGATCAGAAACTCAGCAACACCTGATTCTTTTTTCTCCTCCAGCTTCATGGTCAGCACCAGATCCTTCAGCTGGCGGCGCCATAAGTCCTTTTGTGCCGCCGGACTGGCAGGCCAGGGCGCCGCCTCCCGGTTCAGCTCCAGTGTTTCATCACGCGAGAAATCCATGGCGTCCAGCCCCTGCTCCAGAAGCGCAATAAAGTAGGCCAGACGTTCCCCCCGTCTTTTTCTGTAGCGTTCATGAATTGCAAACGCCGAACGCAAGTCCCCGCGGCTCAGGTCGCCCGCCAGGGTGGTCCTGTAGCGGCCAGGACTCTCACTGGCGGCGGGGGTATCCGAATCGGTTTCAATATCCGAAGCCAGGAAGAAACTGCGATTCTTGTCCAATACCTCAATATAACTGTCAAACAGCTGTTCCGAGGCCTTTTCGGATTTCAGATCCAGCTTTCTGTAAGCCTCTTTCCTGAGTATCTGCACCACATTGAAGCTGGTACGCGCCAGGTCAAAGGTTGGCCTGAGTGGCTGCCCGGTCGGCACCGCAGCCTGACCTGCACAGGACAACAACAGCCACCAGCTCCCGAGCAGCAGGCAGAGAACGCGCAATCGTCGAATATTATGCGGACAAGCCAGCCGCTGAAACCTGGACAGTATTCTTGTGCTAGCACGCATGAAAGCTGCCGCTCCCGTCTTTTTTATCAGGTCTGGCCCGGGACAATCCCCGGAAAATAGCCAGATGAGGAGGTAAAAAAATATGCCGCCCGCCGTCTGCTGTACCGGCTTCTTTCACAAACAAAAACGCCATCCCCGCTGACAACATCTGCTGCTACAAACAGGTTCCAGGTTGCTGCCAAGCTCAAGGAGTGCAGACCGGCCCTGGCTACCTCCCCGGTGATGCCACCTGCGTCTGCACTATAGCATCAGCAGGCACAAGGCTGTCTGGAAAGAGACCAGCGGCGGAGAGCATAAAAAAATCAACGACGAAAGCAGTTCATAACAAGAGAACAGATGCCTTTTGTTTTTAGCAGTGGCCGCCTGCCGCGCGCACCATGTCGGACAGCTTCCGGCAGGGGCTCACTCCACAGTATGAGCCAGCAGCTTTTCCTTATGGAAAAAACGCACCAGAACCCGGGTCAGCCCCAGAGCATCGGCACAACCGGCCAGCTCCCGAATCGAATGCATGCCAAAAGTGGGCAATCCAAGATCCAGCGTACGCACACCCAGCGCACAGGCCGTCAGCGGGCCTATAGTGCTGCCGCAGCCTTTGTCATTACGCGCCACAAAGGTCTGCACCGGCACTTTTTCCTCCTGGCACAACTGGCGAATCAAGGCACTGGTTTCACTGGATGTCGCATAATGCTGATTGGCATTGACCTTGATGACCGGTCCGGCGTTCAACAGCGGCGCGTGTTGCGAATCATGCCGGTCGGCAAAGTTGGGGTGAATCCCATGAGCATTGTCGGCTGAGATCAGAACCGAGTTGTGCAAAGCACGCGTCATCTCACCGGGACCTGGGAACAGGCGCTCCAGCACCTGGCGCAGAAAAGGACCGCTGGCACCACTGGCGCTGGCACTGCCGACTTCCTCGTGATCATTGCACACCAGCAGGCACGGCAGCGGACTGTCGGCTGCCGCGACAAGAGCACAAACACCGACATAACAGCTGAGAAGATTATCCAGTCGCGCAGAGGCGATAAAGTCCTTCTCCAGCCCCACAAGCGTCGGCGGCTGGGTATCGTAAAAGGCTATATCGTAGTCGAGAACCCGCGCCGGGTGCTGCTGCTGCCGGATCAGCTCATCGGCCAGCATCTGACGAAAATCAGGCGTTTCCTGCGCATCATCAAGGCTGCATAAAACGGGCAGTATGTCTGTTTGCGGATTGACAGTGCGGCCAGTGTTGGCTTGTCGATCAAGATGAATGGCCAGGCTGGGAATCACCGCCACAGGCTCGCGGAAGTCCACCAGGCTGTTGTGCAGCTGGTTCTGGCTGTCCTCCCAGGTGACACGGCCGGCCATGGACAGGTCCCGGTCGAACCAGGGGTTGAGCAAGGCTCCGCCATAGACTTCCACCGCCAGCTGAAAGCAGCCATTGCGCCGCACCTCAGGCTGTGGTTTGACTTTCAGGGTGGGGCTATCAGTATGAGCCCCCAGCATACGAAAACCGTAGCGGACCAAGTCCCCGGGTGCCTGCCCCATGGTAAACGCAATCAGGGCAGAATCATGACGGGTGACGTAATACTTTCCACCTGGCACAGGAGACCAGTCACTGCCCTCCGGCAGTTGCTGATAGCCCGCGCCTTCCAGGCGTCGCACCATTTCAGCGGTCGCATGAAAGGGGGTGGGGGATTCCCGCAGAAAACCGGAAAGATCTGAGTTGAAACTCGCTTTGTCCATGAAAACCAGAGGCCTTTGGTCTTTTAGAGGGCGGGCGCCAGCATACCACCGCAAGCTCTCTTTGGCACCTGCTGCACAATCGGGAGCCTGACTCCCCGACTACTGGAAAGCAAAAACAGCAGAAGACAGACAAAGAGGCACATAAACCAGCGCCAGCAAAGTGCTGATCATGACGACAGGGGCCACAATTTCCGGAGAGACACGCAGCGAGCTGGCAATGGCAACCTCATTGGCGGCCATCGGCGAGGCCAGCATCAAAAAGATAATCGCCAGGGTGGGTTGGGAGACATCCAGCACCCAGCCAAACAGGATGTAGCCCACAACAGGTTGAACGCCGATATTCCACGACAACGACATAGCACTGAACAACCAGTCCATTTCAGGCCTTCTGAATTCAGACAGCGTCAGTCCGACCACCATCATGCCCAGCACACTGTAGGCCCCCCTGAAATCTTTCAGGCAGGCCGACAGGGTGCTATCCAGCGTCAAACCACATTCTTTCATGATAACGGCGCCCAGCACGGCATACAGAAAAGGCAACCTCACAAAGCGCCGGAGGCTCTGTCTGGCCGGCATAACGCCCTTGGCCACAATGAGGTAACCCACACTGAACTCGTACAGCACAACGCCAGACGCCATGAATATGGCCACAGCAATTTGCTGTGAGTCAAACAACGAAAGAGCCACAGGCAGCGCAAAATACCCGGTGTTGCTGTCGCCTCCCGCGAAGCCAAACAGATTGGCCCGGCAGTCCTTCCACAGCCATCGACCTATGGCATAGGCGCATAGCCCCAGGACCGAGGAAAACGCAAAAGCAACAAAGGTGTACTTGAAAAAGGAATGTCCAACAGAAGAGTCAACTATGGCATGGCAGGCAAAAAAAGGTGAGATGACGTAAATAACAAGATCGGACAGTCCTTTGGTCTTTATCTTCAGCAATCGCCCCGCAATCCACCCCAGCACAGCAACAAAGACAAGGAAAAAAACACGCACCAAAATATCGCGAAACATAGTTATAACTTTTGTTTGTGTATCTGCCAGCAAGCTTTCCGCAGGTGGTCCCAGCGAAAAAGCATCGAGTGTCACGCACCTCAAAGCAGGCCCGCTGCAAGAGACTATAGTGTCTCCGGTGCGAACTGGCTGACATTCGCCAAAATTCTGAAATCAGAGCGCAGACACACGCACAAACGCACGCACAAACGCACGCACAAACGAGAGAAAACAGAGAGAAAAACAGCGAGAAAAACAGCATGACGGAAAGAACAGGCACACACAGCGGCTCGTGGCACCCCTGGGCCCGATTCCTGATCTGCATACTGCCCCTCATCGCCGGGTTCCTGCCCTGTCACCGGGCCATGGCGAGCACCACAACCGGGGTGACAGACGTCAACAGCCGAATCCCTCTGGACGGGACGCCGGTATCAGACTGGTATGCCGTCACAGAAAGCGGGACCTTCCTGGTGTCTGGTCACCGCATAGTGCTGATGCGCGGCATCAATCTGCCGCAGGAGCTGGGTGCCCTTGCGCTGCGCACCCTGGCAGGGGCCGCCTGGAAACAGGCCTGGCTCCTGCTGTACGCGCTCTACCTGAAACCACTCTGGCCACAGCTGCCAGAGCCGGTGCAATTCACCTTGCGCGGCGCCTCCCAGGGATGGCTGCTGTGGACACTGGCCCGCTCCCTGCTCACCACCTCTGGATCAGTGTTCGACCTGGGTCATGCCTGGAGCAAGCTCAGCCTGGGGCAGAAACAATTGCATGCGGTTCTGCCCATAGCCGTCAACGATGCCCTTTTGTCCTTCCGGTTCTTTTTTCAGGTCAACTTTTCAGAACAACCCAATGATCCGGTCAGCCTGACCATTGACAGGGTCCCGGAGCGACTGGCTCAGGCACAGCTGCACCACATCCCCTACAGCTATAGCCCTCTGGAAGAGCTGGACCAACACATGGGGGACAGCGGCATTGACCGCTTGCAGCTGTCGTTCAGCAAGCCGGAGCGACTGCATATGAGCTTTCGTACCCGCCAGGGAAACATGCAACACCTGTATGTTGACCTGGCCAACCTTTCTGCCGGCACGCCCTGGCTGCTGGAGAGCATCGGTCAAGGCCAGGCACGCACCGACACGCGCCTCTATACCAGCATGCTGTCCCAGCAGGCTATTGATCTGGCAGGAGAAATGCTGGCCTGTCACCGACAGCATCATCAGCTGCCATCGGACACCACACAGTGTCCGGGTGGACAGCTGGTGCGCCGGGGGCACGGCTTCCACTACCAGCCCTTCACAGCCGTCATGCTCCCCCGCCTGTGGGACAAACGCGACTACGAAGGCGGATCCGTGCTTCCCCTGAGCGGATGCAGCCAGGGTGGGCCTCCGGACTGCTGGGAGCACTATCTGGTATGGAGCCAGGGCTCTGCCTTGTGGCCCTGGCCCACACTGACTTTCTATAGCCGTTTCCCCGGGTTCGACGAGCGCAATGCATGGCTTTTGCTGCGCCAGGAACCCCAGACCTGGTACACAGGCAGCCTCCTGCAGACCCAGGTGCCAGAAACCCTCTCCCGGAGTGTTTTGTCCCTGATGGCAGTGGCGAGCCAAACCCTTGCCAACCGGGCGGTTCTGTCATTGCACAACCGGATACTGGGAGAAACAGAATACGAGGGGTTCCCCACAGCCCCGCTACAGGAGTCCACTGCTGAGCCGGAAGGAGAGAAGCATACAGATACCGGACCCTGTCCTTCCTGTGGTTTCAAGCCTTGCCTTTACCAGGCCTGCAGTGTGGGCAGTTGCGGTCGCTGGCGTAGTGACACGCTTGTAGACCTGGGCTGCTCTCGAGGAGAAAACAAACACCTGCTGTGTACCGACTGTTTTCAGGGAATACTGAACAACACGCAGATGACGCCCTGTTCCGGCTGCGGGCGGTTCCATCGCAGCTTGATACAAACGGACTATTACCAGATAGATCCCGACGAAAGCCAGCGCGGGATCCCATCAGCGCCCATGTGTCCGGTGTGCCGAACGCGCTTTGACTCGCGTCGCGGCACCATAGGGCAGTTTCTTGGCGACGAGTGCACAACCCTGGGAAAGCGACTGGGCTGGCTGTTGCGTGATGGTCTGGGAAGCGGGAGTCCGCCATGACCGGCACAAGGAAGTTGTGACGACATTCCGCTCTCCAGCCATTGACTCTTCGACACTGCATGAACAACTGCGTGAACAGGAGGCTGGAGACAGGACCCACAGGGTAAAGACAGGACGCAGCGGGAAAAGACGCGCAAGCTGAGGGTATTGCCAACATACGCGGCAGAAGAGCTGCGCGGTGCTGCCGTCCCTTGCGCTGCCAGACACCGGAAAACCCGAGGTAACTCATCGCCTGGTGTTTTCAACAGTCATCTGCGGGAGTATGATCGGCCTCGAGCCACAGCTGCAAACCAGCATACATGGAGCCCCTCCCCCCTCCGAAGGCTCAACGGAAGGATCAACGAACGGCATCGACGGCAGGAAGTATCAACGGCAAGGGGTAGAGCCAGCACAGCGATGGACTGGCTTGCAGGAGCCCGGGAGTCAGGTTCAGACAGCACCGGCTCCAGGCAGCACTGTCCCCGATCGACGCATGCGCATTTTTTATCGTCTTCTTGATCGCAAGAGACCAACTTCCAGACAATCCTGATCATTGCCTTGTGGTAAGTCGCAAGACACAGCCGGCTCTCTGGCAAATGCCACCGGGCCCAGCAAAACAGACGCCGGGCGGGGCGAGGTTCGTACGGGCAGACTACGCCTTACACGGCAGTATCAGTGTTATCGCAGCGCGCCGGGCTCCAGGGGCCGGCACGCCCGGTTCATCTGCGGCCTGGGTGTTGGCATCATGCTCTCCACAGCCTGCACCTTGCAGCAGCACTGCTTGCCGGGGACGCTTGAAGTGGTTTGCCCAGGGCACAGCAGCTCTGCGTATCCGGGACGAGAGCATGTCAACTCCCGTGTGACCAATGGACCAATGAAAGACGCCTCTCTGGAGCCGGCCAAGTGAAATATGACACCTGCACTCAGCGTACTGTTTTCGATACACCGATTCTCAGTGGGGCTTTCCGTATGGTCAGCCGACTGGCCCTGAGATGGGCGGGCTGGACCATTGAGGGCCATGCGCCTGCTTTGAACAAATATGTCCTGATTGCCGCACCGCATACCAGCAACTGGGATTTTCCGCTGGCCATGGCTATCGCCTTTGAATTGAAAATAAAACTGTTCTGGGTGGGCAAGGCCTCCCTGTTCAAGGGTCCTTTCGGTTTTTTCATGAAGTGGTGTGGAGGCTTGCCCGTTGAGCGAGGCAAAAAAATTGGCCAGGTCAGCCAACTGGCAGCAGAATTTGGCCGCCACCAACAGATGGTGATTGCTATTGCACCAGAGGGGACCCGTAAAGCCGTGTCAGGCTGGAAAAGCGGTTTCTACCACATAGCACGGGAAGCCGATGTCCCGCTGGTGCTGGGTTTTCTGGATTTCAGGCGCAAAGTCGGTGGCCTGCATACTGTTTTCCCGCTGACCGGTGATTACAGTTCTGACCTTGCCGGTATCCAGTCTTTCTATAGAAACATTTGCGGCAAGCGAGCAGGCTGAACCAGGCTGTACTGGCCCGGCCCGTTTTATTGATCTTGTCCATCACAGACTGGAGACGGGCGTGCCATCCGCGCTATGCTCCCCTGCCGCCCTGACTGCGGCAGCAAGGCTTGTTGCGCCCGGGCGGCACTTTGCTGGCATTCGCGCTGGCACCAAGTCTTTTGTACTATAGGCCCGGCCCGGGAAAGGCCCGGCCCGAAAAGCCCACCGGCCTGACCGGCCGGTCCATAGATGACAAGGGGAGAGGCCCTCTGGACAGGCTGTTCCGGGCAGGGCTGTCGAAGCACGAAGTCCTTCACCCTCTCCACCACGGATGTCCACCACACAGCACCGGCTTTCAGGCCCTGTGCGAAGCAACTGTCAGCTCCAACAGAGGATGCCCCATGGCCCAGTACGTTTACACCATGAACCGTGTCAGCAAAACGGTGCCCCCCAGACGCACCATCCTCAAGGATATTTCCCTGTCTTTTTTCCCGGGTGCCAAAATCGGTGTACTGGGGCTAAACGGCGCTGGCAAGTCCACCCTGCTGCGAATCATGGCGGGGGAAGACAAGGAGTTCGAGGGAGACGCACGTCCCCAGTCGGGCCTCAAGGTGGGGTATCTGCCGCAGGAACCGGTACTCGATCCGCAAAAAACAGTGCGTGCCATTGTCGAAGAGGCGGTGGAAGAAATCCATGCCGCCCAGGCCCGGCTGGACGAAGTCTACGCCGCCTATGCTGATCCTGATGCTGACTTTGATCAACTGGCCGCCGAGCAGGCCCAGCTGGAAAACCTGATCCAGGCCGCCGATGCCCACAATCTGGATCGCCGCCTGGAAGTGGCCAGTGCCGCACTGCGTCTTCCCGACTGGGAGGCCCGCATAGAGCGACTGTCCGGAGGCGAGCGCCGCCGTGTGGCTCTGTGCCGGTTGCTGTTGTCGAATCCGGATATGCTGCTGCTGGACGAACCCACCAACCACCTGGATGCCGAGTCTGTCGCCTGGCTCGAGCGTTTTCTGCTTGACTACCCTGGCACTGTGGTCGCCATCACGCACGACCGCTACTTTCTCGACAATGCCGCCAACTGGATTCTTGAACTCGACCGAGGCTACGGCATTCCCTGGGAAGGCAACTACAGCACTTGGCTGGAACAAAAAGAAGCGCGTCTGGCCGGAGAACAGAAGCAGGAAGATGCCCACCGCAAGGCCATGAAACAGGAACTGGAATGGGCACGCTCCAATGCCCGCGGACGGCGCACCAAAAGCAAGGCACGTCTGGCGCGCTTTGAAGAGATGCAATCCCAGGAGTTCCAGTCACGTAATGAAACCAATGAGATCTATATTCCCCCGGGCAACCGGCTGGGCGCCAAGGTTCTCGAGTTTCGCAATGTTCGCAAAAGTTTTGATGGCCGGCTGTTGATAGACGACCTCAGCTTCGACCTGCCCTGCGGATCCATAGTCGGGATCATAGGCGGCAATGGCGCGGGAAAAACGACCCTGCTGCGCATGATTACCGGTGCCGAGAAGCCGGATTCAGGAACCATAGAACGCGGTGAGACCGTCCAGATCTCCAGTGTTGAACAAATGCGCGACAACCTGAACAACAGCCAGACGGTGTGGGAGGCCGTATCGGGTGGACAGGACATTCTGCGCATCAAAAATTACGAAGTTCCCTCGCGTTCCTATATCGGGCGATTCAACTTCAAAGGCAGTGACCAGCAAAAGCGCGTAGGCGAGCTGTCTGGAGGCGAACGCGGCCGCCTGCAGCTGGCTACCACCCTCAAGGAGGGCGGTAATGTGCTGCTGTTGGACGAGCCTTCCAACGACCTCGATATCGAAACCCTGCGGGCATTGGAAGAGGCGCTGCTGGCGTTTCCCGGCTGCGCCATGGTGATTTCTCATGACCGCTGGTTCCTGGACCGGGTCGCGACGCATATTCTGGCCTATGAGGGCGAGGGGCGCGTGACCTTTTTCGAGGGCAACTACAGCGAATATGCGGCCTCTTTGCCCGAGTCCGAAGACGGACGTCCCACCAAATACCGCAAGATCGATGCCTGAGTAATACCAGGGCTCTGTGCACCAGCTGTGCAGAGCCCGCGTTTATAAGCCTTCCTTTTACAAGCCCTCCTTTCCTTGTGGCCCGACGGCTGACCGGGCGGCCCTGTGTTGCCAGATGATGCCTGCCTCTACTTTGCTCCCAACACTTTGCCCTGTCTGAACTTTTCGTGCCCGCCAGACTCCAATCAGGACGTCCAGGACATCAAAACACGAAGGAAACACACCAGCATGCAAGGTTCTGACTCTACCACCTCCGGAATTTCATCAAGCACCAAAGCACAACCGCCGGCTTCCGGGCCCCTGGGGACAACAACGCCTGTCGTCCAGCGTCTGGCGGCCAGCGAACCCGGTACTGTGGCGCGCGGCGCATCTGCCCGTATCAACCAGCCATCCAGCACAACGACCGCCCGGTTTATGACGCAGCATCGCCTGAACTGCCGCCGTTTTGTCGCCCCGGCCAACAATGCCGCAAGGCTTGGCAGTCAGCCTGCCATCGGCTTGTCCCAGAGCCCTGACGGCGTCTGGCTGGCACTCTGGAGCCGTTGCGGATACGACCATCCCGGCTTTGATGTCACCCTCTGGCAGCGGGAAGCGAGCCATCTGCACAAGAGAGAGACCTTTCGCCACCCCTGTGCCCTCGCCTCCCTGACCTTCAGCCCTGACAGCCGTCGCCTGCACGCTCTTGACCGGCAAGGACAAGTGCAAACCTTGCAGCGCCAGTCAGGGCCCGGCGGGGAGCACTGGAGCAGCCTTGGCATAACAACTCCGAGCTTGCGCATGTGCGACCGGGCCATCCTCAGTGCTGACGGCCTCTCCATGGCCCTGTCCGCCATGGGAAAAGTCTGGCTTTTTGACGAAAAGGAAGCAGGCCGCTGGCAAAAGCAATACACCTGGGCCTGGCGCAGCTTCCCCCCCGCACCGGCCCTGTCATCATTGTTTCCCCATGCGCAGCCTGACACGCAATCGCCAGCGGTGCTGCTGTTCAGCCGAAAGGCCGACCATCTGCTGCGCCTGGACTCGCAGGGCCTGGAAGCTTGTCACCGGCAAGGAAACCAATGGCAGAGACAACCGGTTGAGCCCATTGAATGGGCCTGGAGTGGTGCCGCCTGGCTGGCCATTCAAACCTCGGCGGTGCAGGGGCTGGCTCTGGATGCGCAGGCACGCTGGCTGGCGGTGGCTTTCTGGCAAGATAGCAGCCTTCCTCCTTACAGTGGCTGGTCGGCCCTGGGATTGTGGCGTTTTGAAAGAGAACACGGGTGGCAGCGGGCAACAGTGCAGAGCATTCTGGTGCCTGGCATGACCCAGTTCGGTCCTCTTGCCATGACCTTCAGTTGTGACAGTCGCCAGCTGGCCTATGCGGAGGTCGGCCTTGCGACAAGCAACGTCTGCATACTGTCCTGCCCGGTGCCTGACCGATGGGCCTTGTCACAGAAATTACCCTTCGGGACAGCATTCAATGCTGCGGAGCGCCACCGGCAGCTGATTGAATCCCTGCAATTTTGCTCCACCGGGAAGTTCCTGGCGGCCACGGCCAAGGCTGGCATCCATATCTGGCAAAAAGATGCGTCGCACGGCTGGCTCACAGCAGCATGGATTGATAGTGGGACTGGCGGCAAATGCGGGGTCGCTTTTTCTCCGGATGGGTTCCACTGTGCCCTGACTCAAAGCGGCACGGGGTTTATTTGTGTCTGCGGTCCCGTTGGAGAAGACGGAGACTACCGCGCCAAGGCGCGCTGGTTTGAACCAGGCCCCGTATCACAACTGGCATTTACCGCTGATGGCAGCCACTTGCTGGTGACATCCTGGCTTCCCGGTCCTGACAACAATACCTCTTGTCACGCCCACCTCAAATGCGTCGCTCTTGAACCTGAGCCCGACAGCATCGCTGCAACCACCACTGAGAACACGACCGAGGCCGCGCAGGAAGCCGGGCACCAGTCAAGGCTCGCGTCAACAGTGTCACCGGCCGCTTTCTGGCAAGAAGACGCTGAGGCCGCCCTGGGTGCCGTCTCCTGCGGGCCCAGCCGGAACAACGCCCGGCGTCAGTGATTCGACAACAACAGCATGAACCTATCCTTTGCTTCCCGAAGCAGAAAACAATTCACGACACCGGGCCAGATACCCCGACAGCAACGCTCTCCCTGGTTCGCATGCCAGGTGCTGCCGGGCAGTGCCATCAACTTTCCCCGTCCTGCTCTGGAGAGCCCTGACCACCCCCTGACCAGATTGTTCCAAAACTTTTTCGGCCTTCTGCGCTCCAATGCAATACCAGCTCAGGCTGACAACCGGGAGGAAAAATACCAAGATGCAATCCTTTGACTACTCTATCTCCTTCAAAAAGCCATCAGCGAACGGGGAGACGCCATCGTCCAGGCCGGAGTGGCCTTTGGTCACAATCGGGTGCGGTTATGTTGTGGAGGCTTGCGAACCCGAAAATGTCCAGCAACAGATGAGGGACGCGTCTGTTGCCGAGCAGGACTACACCCTCAGTCAGCCCCCGGCCAGCACAAGTGCTATTCCCATTGCGCAACGCCGGATAGACTGCACCCGTTTCCTGGCTCCGCGCGCAACTGCCGTACACGCCAGCAGTGAGCCTGTCGAAGGGCTGGTACAGAGCCCGGACGGCTTCTGGCTGGCTTCGTGGAGCCGTTCAGAAAAGTGCCAGCCGACGATGGATGTGATCTTGTGGCAAAAGCAGGGCACCGATCTCGACAAGCGGGAAACATTCCGTCATCCCGGCACCCTTTTCAAGTTGACATTCAGTGCCGACAGCCACTACCTGAACGCCTTTGACACGGAAGGACAAGTGCAAACCTGGCAACGGCAGCCAGGACTTGAGGGAGATCAGTGGGACAGCATGGGTCTTACAGCACTCTCCCAGGGTGTTGCCAACCGGGTCGCCCTCAGTGATGACGGCTGTTGCCTGGTTATCTCCTCCAAAGGAACCCTGTGGGTATACAACGAAGTCGCACCAGGCCAGTGGAAATACCAATGCCACTGGCCCTGGCGCAATCCTGAAAAACTGGCATCCCAGCAATGGTACTGCATGGAACCGCCCGCACGCGTGGTGTTCAGCCCCAACGGCAATCATCTGTTCCGCATGGATTCAAGAGGCATAGAAACAGGTCACAGGGAAGGAGAGATCTGGCAAGCATACGCCATCCCATCCATTCGACCCGTGCGCCCGTTTCAGTTGGCCACGACAGGTACAGGCTACGTGAACCCGGATACCTCCGTCGTGAAGGGAATAACCCTGGATGCGCAGGAACGCTGGCTGGCCATAGCCTTCGAACAAGACAAGCTCTGTAATCCTTTCTACGGCTGGTCCGCATTGGGCTTGTGGTGCTTCGAAAACGAACGCGGATGGCAACGGGCACAGATGCCGACCATGCCGGTGCCGACCAGAACAGGTCCCGAGCAGCTTGCCATGACCTTCAGCCCTGGCAGGCGGGAACTGGCTTACGCGGAGTTCGACATTGCGGCGAGCCGCACCTGCATCCTGACCTGTCTGGACTCTGACATCTGGGCTCTGACCAACAAGATGGAATTCAGGACAGAGCCTGGCGCCAAGCTGGCGCGCACCCAGATGATAGACTCCCTGCAATTTAGCGCCACAGGTTCCTATCTTGCTGTCAAGGCCGCGACCGGCATCCAGATCTGGTGGCGATGGATGCCCAGCACCTGGCTAAAAACGACATGGGTTGATAACACCTGGATTGGCAAGTCCATGGCCGTGTTTTCGCCGGATGGACTCCACTGCGCCGTCGTCGGGGGCTATTCGGGATTTGTCAATCTCTATGGTCCCGCCGGGCTGGCAGGAAACTACCGCTCCAAGACAGCCTGGTTTGAATCTGCTTCTGTAACGCAGCTGCAGTTTTCGTCTGATGGCGGCCAGGTGCTGGTGACATCCTGGGGTGCCAGTGGGGCAGACAAAAGCACCGGCTCCAGTCGTCTGAGGTGCCTGGCTCTTGTCCCCCAGGACAGCACGGCTGTCCTGGCCAGCCTGGCCGTTTGTGGGCCTGGCGCCCTGCCCTCTCATTTCCGCTCCTCTTTTCAGCTGGGTGGAGGAAACGGCCAGTACACCCTTGCGTCGCCATCACAACCGACACATGGTCCGGTATCGGGGGCTGCCAGCACAGCGGCACAGAGCAGTCCACGCCCAAGGCCCAGCCCCGATCAGCAGCCGGGCCGCCAGACCCTGTCGGAGAGCGCACCATCAACACCGAGGTAAAGGGTGAAGTGATGACGCAATGCTGTGCACGCGCCGGTCGCGCCCGCTGCAATCATGTCATTCGACTGGCTGGAGGAGATCTGTGCTGTCGGGGTTCGTCTGTTTTTTTTACCGCCCTGGCACCCACAGCTTCAGAACTTTTTCTGGCGCTCCAGGTTCCAAACAGAACTTCCAAACCGGGTAGAGGATACCGACATGCAAGGTCCTGACTCCATCACTTCAGGGAAGCCGCAGACGAGCGGGGTGCAGCCGCCCGCATCTGCACAACGGCAGATGGCGGCAGCCTTCAGCCATGCCGTGGCGACTTGCGAACCCGGCACTGTCCAGCCGCAGATCAGCGGCCTGGCTGCCGACAGAGCGGACAGCCGCAATCACCAGGAATTGGCCAGGGCCGCTGCTCTTCTGATGGAACAACGCAGAATAGATTGCTCCCATTTTGTCATTCCACACAGCGACGTTGTCGTGTGCGGCACTGAGCCTGTCGAAGGACTGACGCAGAGTCCGGACGGTTGCTGGCTGGCACTCTGGTGCCGCTCTGCCAACCGCCAGCCCAGCATCCATGTGACACTATTGCACAAACAGGGCACTGCTCTGAGAAGGGGGCCCAGCTTTCGCCACCCCGACCCCCTTGTTGGCCTGAATTTCAGCCGCGACAGCCGCCACCTGCGCGCGGTGGACCACACAGGACAAATACAAACCTGGCAACGGCAGCCAGGCCCGGCGGGCGACCTGTGGCTTGGCCTGGGCGTGGACACACCCTGCCAGTGGGTTTCCAACAGGATCAGCCTCAATAATGATGGCAGCCGCATGGCTGTGTCCTGCGGGGGAATTGTGACTCTTTTGCGAGAAACACAACCGGGTGTCTGGCAACCTGAGGCCCTTTGGCCGTGGCGCAACTCCGACCAGCTGCCCGCCGAGCTGTGGTACTGCATGGAACCGCCGGCCAGATTTATGTTCAACCAGGAGAGCAACCATCTGCTGCGCATAGACTCGCAGGGGGTCGAGTTGTGCCACAGGCAAGCAGGAGGATGCTGGCAAGCGCAGCCCATACATTTGAACCCGCCGATTCTCTCGGGCCGGATGGCCGCAGGACAGCCTTCCATTCGTTTTTCAGATGTGATGGGTCTGACATTGGACGCAGCGGGAGACTGGTTGGCCATGGCGCTCTGGCAAGATGTGCTCACACCGCCTCATCATGGCTGGGTGGCTCTGGAAGTCTGGCAATTTGACTGCGCCCATGGATGGCTGCCGGCGCAAATACAGCCCATTCCCGTGTCGGCCCTGAGGGAGCCCCGAATTTTCCCCATGGTCTTCAGTCCCGACCGGCAAGAGTTGGCCTATGCAGAATTCGATGTTACGGCCAGCTACACCGACATCCTGTCGCGTCTGCCATCTGGAGACTGGGCTGTTACACACAAGCTGCAGTTTCACACACCGTCGGCTCACAGGGCGACCCAGGATCGTCTTATTGAGTCCCTGCAGTTCAGTCCCACAGGGCGTTACCTTGCCGTTGTTTCCGCAGCTGGCATACAGATCTGGCAGCGTGACCCGTCCCGGGACTGGATAGTCAGTGCATGGATTGAAAACGGCTGGCCAGGCAAGTGCCAGGCTGTCTTTTCTCCGGATGGGGCCCATTGCGCCATGGTTGTGGGCTCTACAGGCTATGTCGTTGTCTGTGGTCCCGTTGGAACGGGACCGAACAGCAACTACCGTGTCAAAGCGAGCTGGCTTGAGCATGGACCTGTATCGCAGATTCAGTTCACATCTGATGGCGGCTGTCTGTTGATAACATCCCAGGCCAGCAACCAGCCGAATGCCGGCACCAGTCATCTGCGCTACCTGAGCCTGGAACCCGAGGCCCGTAATTCAGCCGCATAATGGCACCCGCGCCCCCAGCCCCGCAGCTCGGCCAGAGCACCTCAACTTTTGGTCGAGCCATCACAGAGCAGCTGTGCAGACTTCAGGCTTGCCAAGCCAATGCAATACGCCGTCCCCCCTTGTGCCCGGACCCGGTCGCAGCTGGCAGCCGTGCCGTCACCGCATGACCTGGCACCTTGACCAGACTGTTCCTCGATTTTCTGACTGTGCAAGAAACTTGCTGGCTGTAGTGCACTCCAAGCCCGCGCCAAGTCTGAGAACCAGTGGAGGAACTGAACATGGACGCCTGCTTGATGCGCTACTTTGGCGCCACCAACGACAACCACCCGGCGTTTCCGGTGAATCCTGCTGTCGACGCAGGTCCCAGGGCGGTGGCAAGGCCCAACAGCGGTCGCTGGGTGTCCAGACTGCCGGCAGTCGACTCGACACCTACCCCGGCACGCGGTGCTCCACGGTGGGTCCCGGTCCCCGTGCGGGAAGTCAATGTCACGCCTGTAGGTCGTCCCGCTTTTGAAGGCAAGGTGCCCAAGCCGCCGCACGGGCAGACATTGTCGCTCGTTGCGGATGCTGCCCTGACCGGCTGGTTGCAACATCCGGTCAGAGGCCTTGCCTGGTACCAGGAGGAAGTGCGCAGGCGTCAGCTGATGGAGGGCGAGAACAAGGAATACACCTCGTCAGTTTTGCGCCCGACGCTGGAGAATACACGGCACTTCATCGGCCACCTGCTGGCTGACCGCCACTTCACTGAGCCTCTGACCGGAGCCGAACGCCGTGCTCTGGAAAAGATCGATGGCCAGGCGGCTGCCCTGCTGCGGGCGGGGCAACAAGTGCCCTATAAGCGCACAGTGCTCGTCACCTTCGTATTTGCCACCCTGTACGAGCTTCTGGCACAAAAACGCGTGCTGGCCCCCCTGGCACAGCTGCAGCCGGAACTGCTGCAACAGCGGGGCAACGGCGCCATTCCCAGCCTCTACGCCTTCAAGTTTTCCAGCAGTCGACCCGACCAACAATTGCAAGGGCAACCGCAATGGCAACCGCAACCCGTGGCCACTATAGATCCGGAGCAGGTGGTGTCCTGTTGTTGGCATGGGCTTAACCCGTATGGTCCAGATCAAGGGAACACCCTGTTTGGCAATGATCATCTTATGTGCATCCTCCTGCCTCGCATGCTGGATAACCCCACTGTATTTCTCTACCCCTCCTGGACACCACTGGACGTTGATGATTTGTGTCGCCTCGGTCACCTGCCGGTCTATCCCATAGGTCTGATCACAGATTATGCCGCCAATGCCGATGGTTTCATGCACAGCCCCCTGCGCTTCATAACACACGACATTTTTCACATACAATCTCAATCTGTAGGGTCTTTGGGGCAAATTGAGGACGCGCGCCCTCTGGCAGCACCGGCGAGTCGCTGTGCATTTCGCCAGCTGATGCTGGACCTGCTGCCGCAAGTTCTGGCTCCCTGGCGGTTGAAGCGGGCTATGGAGCTATTGGTCTTTCACCTGTTGCACGAGGTCAATAGCCGCAGCGCCCTGGCAATGCTGGAAATAAAAAGCTTCGTCCCACTGTTGAGGGTCCAGGCCGAAGCCCGTCGGGCAAGCTGGTGCAACTACTCCCGCCGCTACCAGGGCATCAGCGACAAACAGGGGGCCATTGCCGCCCTCTGGATGCACCGTTTGTTTGCGCACTGGAAAGCTTCGGGCTTTCACCTCACTGACATGCAGCGCTATACCTTCGTCTGCGAGTTTGTCAGGACCGATCTGCCACAATTGCAATGGCATCTGGCGTACATTGAACAGCACTGGACCCCACTGCGTGAGCTGTTTTTTTCCGAGTCCTGGGAAGGCACCAGTGCATTCTTTGATGGCTGGGTGAAAAACCGGCGCTTTGGCTGCCTGAAGGCAGTGTTTGTCACCGACTTCTCCTTTGATTTCTTTCACTGGAAAGAGCCACACAGTGGCTGCTGCCTGGACTATTCGGACGTCCTCTACTTCGACAGACTCCACCGTCCCGATGGTGCCGCGCAGATAGAACGGGCTACGGGTAGGCCCATAATCCACAAAACCCCCTTTTGACATCCGCACTCCCGGTGCCAGGTCCGGTCAATGACCGCCTTGTCCTGTGCTTTTCGCTTTTTGTGCACACAGGAACCAGACTGGCTCCAGCGCACTCTGCCCCTTTGGACCCGAAAGGACCAGAAAGGACACAAAGGACACAAAGGACACAAAAGGACACAAAAGGACACAAAAGGACACAAAAGGACACAAAAGCGATGAGGGGGAGAAGCAGACATGCACAGGACACCAGGCCCAGTTTCCGCTGCGGTGGACTACAACCACCTGGCCCTTCCTGTTGGTTATGCACAGGAGGTAGAGC
>MPMQ01000050.1 GCA_002238585.1 Kistimonas sp. bin40
CAGCGGCTCTGCAAGAAAAAGGAGAAGATGTCCGAGAGGAGCTGGCCCCTGAGCAAACTCCGGAGGGGGACGGCGAAGTCCTGACTGTTGATGCAGCACCGGGAACTGCCGAAAGCGGGAAATCAGGACCCGCAGCAGAAGATTCAGAAGCTGGCATTGAGAAGACAGACATTTCCGAAAGCCTGTCGCTACCCGACGACGAGAAGCTGGTGGGCGACGAAGAAGAGTCGGATACTACGAGTTCTGCAAATCTGGATTTGGCTCGGGTTTACATGGAGATGGGAGAAGAAGCTGAAGCGACAAAATTGCTGGAAGACATATTGCAACAGGGGAACCCGGCAGAGCAGCAAGAAGCTGAGGCACTAATGAAAAAAATGTAATTCTGAGATTTCTCTCAGAAAGACTGGATGTTCACAACCAAAAGGCTGGTATATGATACCGGCCTTTTTTTCGTTATGAGACATGACTGGCAAAGGGCGCTGTCGCTACATATGATGGTGAGAACACATGGGTGAAAGGGGAGCCGAAGAGGAGGCCCTCCAGGCTCCGTCGCAGGGGTTTTTCCGTCTGGCGGCTTGTGTCGAATACGATGGCAGCGGATTTCATGGTTGGCAAAAATTGAAATCGGGGTTGCCAACGGTACAGGCAGTGGTGGAGCAGGCGCTGGGCCGGGTAGCAGGAAAAGATGTTTCTGTCGTGTGCGCCGGGCGCACTGATGCGGGTGTCCATGCCTGCCGTCAAATCGTGCATTTCGACACAACAGCTGTACGTTGCGACAGAAGCTGGGTGTTGGGCAGCAACAGCCAGCTGCCAGAAACTGTCGCTGTGCGGTGGGTCAGGCCCGTGGAGCGAGATTTTCATGCGCGCTTTGCTGCCTGCGCACGTCGCTACCGTTATATCATTCACGATGGCCCAGTTCGACCGGCCATTTTGCGCAGGGGGCTGAGCTGGCATCGCCATCCACTTGATCTGGATGCCATGCGTTCAGCGGCTCCTTACCTCGTGGGCACACATGATTTTACTTCCTATCGCACCGTGCATTGCCAGGCCCGCAACCCTGTACGCACTGTGGAACACTTGCAGCTCTACAGGCTGGGAGGGCTGCTTGTCATGGATGTACAGGCTAATGCGTTTCTCCATCACATGATCAGAAACATGGCAGGTGTTCTGATTGCTATTGGACAAGGGCGTCAGTCTCCCGAGTGGGCCGGGCACGTACTCCAGGCTCGCGATCGCAGAGCAGGGGGCGTGACAGCGGCGCCGCATGGCTTGTACTTTGTTGATGCGTTATACCCTCCGCGTTTTGCACTGCCTCGCGAACCTTTGGGGCCATCCTTTCTGGGAGAGCAAATGCCATGACGGCGGACTCTGAAGCCGGTCCTGAGCACACGAAAACCGGCAACATGAAAACAAATGGAAATCCACTCTCCGATACGCTGTGGAACGGCACCGGGGCAGGCGCACCGCCCCGGATCAAAGTTTGTGGGCTGCGCTGTCCTGAGCAAGCACTGCTGGCTGCGCGCTATGGCGCTGACGCTATCGGGCTTATGCTGTATCCGCCCAGTCCCCGTGCGATCAGTCTTGAAGGAGCCTCCCGTCTGGCAGCGGCACTGGAAGGCAAGGCCTCCCGCATCGGGGTCTTCGTTAATCCCGCACCAGGCTGGGTAGAGAAAGTGTTGTCTTCCGTCGCTCTTGACGGGCTCCAGTTTCATGGCGAAGAAGACAATGGCTTCTGTCATGCCTGGGGATTACCATGGATCAAGGCGATCCCGGTGAAGGAAAACATGGATCTGGTTGCCAAAACACGCTTGTGGCCGGATGCCAGTGCGCTGCTTTTCGATACAAGCACGCCACAAGCCCGTGGTGGCACAGGGCAGACTTTCGACTGGGGGATCATTCCTGGCTGCCTGTCTCAGCGTTTTATGCTGGCAGGTGGTTTGACAGCTGCCAATGTTGGTGAAGCTGTACGACAATTGCGCCCTTGGGCAGTTGATGTGTCCAGTGGCGTGGAAAGAGCAAGAGGAGAAAAGGACACTCTCCTTATCCGGAATTTTATTGCAGAGGTCAGGCGTGCCAGTACGTAACAAAAACATCCAGCCCCCGCACGAGTGCACTTCGGTTAATATGCCAGACGACAGAGGTTTTTTTGGTGATTTTGGTGGGCGTTTTGTACCAGAAACCTTGATGCCGGCTGTGCAGGAGGTAGCGGCTTCTTTTGAGCAGGCACTGGAAGATCCTGCGTTTGTTGCAGCTTTGGACCAGGATCTGGCCGACTACGTGGGTCGACCTTCGCCATTATATTACGCCCAGCGTTGGTCGCAGGAGTTGGGTGGCGCCTGTATCTGGTTGAAACGGGAGGATCTTAATCACACAGGTGCTCACAAAATCAACCATGCAGTAGGTCAGATACTTCTGGCAAAACGGATGGGGAAGACCCGTATCATTGCCGAAACAGGGGCCGGGCAGCATGGGGTAGCTACAGCCACTGTGGCAGCTCGTCTGGGATTGGAGTGTGTTATCTATATGGGCAGCCGGGACATGAAGCGCCAGGCTGCGAATGTGTATCGCATGAAGCTTCTGGGTGCGCAAGTGATTCCGGTGGAGACGGGCGCCTGCACACTGAAAGACGCAATAAACGCCGCCCTGCGTGATTGGGTCACCCATGTTGATAATACTTTTTACCTTTTGGGTACGGTTTGCGGCCCTCACCCTTGGCCCAGGATGGTGCGTACGTTCCAGAGTGTTGTGGGGCGTGAGGCACGTCGTCAAATTCTGGAGAAGACCAATCGTCTACCCGATGCGTTGATTGCCTGTGTCGGTGGTGGCTCCAATGCTATAGGCCTTTTTTACCCTTTTATTGGTGACAAGGACGTCAAGCTTTTTGGGGTGGAAGCGGGTGGACTGGGAGTGGAGTCTGGTCGCCATGCAGCCCGCTTCAGCGGTGGTCGCAAAGGGGTTTTGCAAGGCTGCCGCAGCTACATTCTGTGCGACGAGGCAGGTCAGATTCACGAGAGTCATTCGGTTTCTGCCGGGCTGGATTATCCAGGAGTGGGTCCCGAGCATGCCTGGCTTCACCAGCAGGGGCGTGCGCAGTACCCCAGCGCAACGGACGATGAGGCTCTCGAGGCATTTCGCAGTCTGGCCCGTCTTGAAGGTATACTCCCCGCACTGGAAAGCAGTCATGCGCTGGCTTTTGCTGCAAAATTGGCACCTCGCCTGTCTTCCGACAAGAACATTATCGTGAATCTATCCGGGCGGGGCGACAAGGACATTGATACAGTGGCCCGCATTGATGGCATTGAATCGATGAGAGACACAGAGGACAAGTTATGAGTCAATCTTCAGAGCCGGATGCGCCTTTCGTCTCGGGCCGCATTGGTGACTGTTTCCTGCGGTTGCAAAAGACGGGTCGCCGGGCACTGATTCCCTACATTACAGCAGGCGACCCGGATATCGATACGACCCTGCATTTGATGCATGATCTGGTGGCTGCTGGAGCAGATATTATCGAGTTGGGTGTGCCTTTTTCCGACCCGGTGGCAGACGGCCCAATAATAGAGCAAGCGCATCAGCGTGCGCTGGCCCGGGGTGTGACCCTGCCTGATGTTCTGAACCTGGTGAAGGACTTCAGGCGCAATGACCACGAAACTCCGGTTGTTCTGATGAGTTATCTCAACCCGGTGGAAATCATGGGATACGACTGCTTTTCCCGCATGGCTTCTGCGAGTGGGGTGGATGCGCTTTTGACGGTAGACCTGCCTGCAGAGGACGCTGATGCACTGCTGACGTCCTTGCGCGCGCAAAAATTGGAAGCGGTATTTATGGTGGCTCCGAATACGCCGGATGAGCGCATTGCCTCTATTTGCTCCCGGGGAGGGGGGTATATTTACGCTGTGTCATTCAAGGGAATAACGGGTGCAAGTCGCCTGAAGACAGGCGATGTTCAGGCGCGCGTAGCAGCGCTCAAGAAGATGACGGACTTGCCGGTGTGTTCCGGTTTTGGTATACACGATGGGGCCTCCGCTGCTGCGGTCAGTCAGGTCGCAGATGGCGTGATCGTTGGCTCGGCTCTTGTGAAGGAGCTGGCCGCTTTTCAAAAAGTTGATGCTGCGCGGGAGGCCGTGTCCGCTCGACTGGCGGGTATGCGGCAGGCTATGGA
The DNA here is from genome assembly GCA_002238585.1 of Kistimonas sp. bin40. Lineage (GTDB taxonomy): Bacteria > Pseudomonadota > Gammaproteobacteria > Pseudomonadales > Endozoicomonadaceae > Sansalvadorimonas. The sequence goes on from MPMQ01000050.1 coordinate 4,160, forward strand.
TGAACTCGCCGCAAGTCGCCGCCCTTCTGCGGCTCAAGAAGCTTGATTGCAGGTTTTGCGAATGGCAATTCGAAAGTGCCATGTCAACCTCGACCTGGGGAAAATGGGACTGACAAATGAGTGGTAGCTGGCTGGACAAACTGGTTCCTTCTTTTTCCCGGACTGTCACAAGGAAGGGTAGAAGCAGCGTTCCGGAAGGGCTGTGGAAAAAGTGCATCAAGTGTGAGGCCGTATTGTATCGCCCGGAGCTGGAGCGCAATCTGGACGTGTGTCCGAAGTGCGACCATCACATGCGGTTGCCGGCCCGGCTGCGTCTGGAACGTCTTCTTGATGCAGAGGAGCGTTCGGAGCTTTTTGCGGAGCTGGAAGCTGTAGATCGCCTTCGCTTCCGGGACAGCAAAAAATACCGTGATCGCCTGACGCAGGCCCAGAAAACCAGTGGAGAGAAGGATGCGCTGGTGTGCATGCAAGGGACGATTCTGAAACAAAGCGCAGTGGTACTGGCCTTCGAGTTCTCCTTCATGGGGGGGTCGATGGGGACGACCGTCGGAGAAAAATTTGTACGAGCCGGTGAGTTGTGCCTGGAGACGCGCACACCCCTGGTTTGTTTTTCTGCCAGTGGTGGAGCCCGTATGCAAGAGGCACTCTTTTCACTGATGCAGATGGCGCGCACCAGTGCCATTCTTGAGCGCCTGCGTCAAGAAGGTATCCCCTTTATTTCCGTGTTGACTGATCCGGTCTACGGTGGAGTTTCGGCCAGTCTTGCCATGCTGGGAGACATCAATATTGCAGAACCCATGGCTTTGATCGGCTTTGCTGGGCCGCGAGTGATTGAGCAGACCGTGAGAGAAAAGTTGCCGGAAGGCTTTCAGCGCAGTGAATTCTTGCTGACACATGGCCAGATAGACATGATTGTCCACCGCCGTGATATGCAAGCCGTGTTGTCTCGCTGCCTGCAGCGAATGGCTCGTCATCTGTCACACAGGCCAACACTCCAGCTGGATCAATCGGCAGCGGACGCTATCCCTGCTCCTGTTGATGAGAGCGACTGAATGAAAGTTCCGGCCGCAGGGCCCAATTTTCCTCCTGAAAATGTGACGAGTCTGACCGCCTGGCTACGCTGGCTGGAAGCCACGCGTGGTCAGGAGTGCACAATGAACGCCAAATTTGACTTGTCGAATTTGCGCCGGATGGCGGCTGTCGTTCTCCCTGCATGGCTTTTCTCGTCCAGGCGTCCGGTACGGATTATCACAGTGGGAGGCACCAACGGGAAAGGGAGCACTGTTGCTTTTCTGGGATCTCTTCTCAAGGTTGCGGGGATCCGCGCCGGGAGCTGGACATCACCCCACCTGCAGCTGTTTAACGAGCGCATCTGCGTTTCTGGTGAGATGTTGCCGGACGCTGTTCTCTGTCCGGCTTTTTCATTTGTTGCGCAGCTGGAAGGGCAGCAGGAGCTGAGCTATTTTGAGTTCGCTTTTCTTGCAAGCTTGAAAGTACTGCTTGAGCAGCAAGTGGATGTTCTTCTGCTGGAAGTGGGAGTAGGTGGGCGCCTGGATGCAGCCAACATACTGGATCCGGATCTGAGTGTAGTAACAACCGTTGCCAAAGATCACCAGGCTCTTCTGGGGGACAGTGTCGAGGAGATTGCCCGGGAGAAGGCGCATATTTTTCGTCAGGGAAAGCCGGCTGTCTGCGGCATGGCGTATCCGCCTCGTTCTCTGGTGGCGTACGTGGAATCGATTGAAGCCCGAGGCCTGTACAACGAAAAAGAATTCCGGCTGGAGCATCAGGGGGACAGGCTGAGCTTTCAGTGTTGTTTGCCCGGCGGCGAGAGACGGACGCTGACAGACCTGCCTCGCCCAGGGCTTCCTCTGACCAGCCTTGGGTGCGCCCTTCAGGCATTTCTCTGGCTCTGGCCTCAGACTGAAGTTTCCGTAATACGAAAGGGGATTGTTGGAACCCGATTGGCAGGACGTTGCCAGAGAATGCAAGCACGCAACGGCCGGGGGGAGCTGATTACTATTGTTCTGGATGTGGCTCACAATCATCAGGCGGCGTCTTATCTGGCTGATCACATAATTTCCTGTTACAGCGGTCATGGACGCAGGCTGGCTGTTGTGGGCATGCTGAAAGATAAGGATGCGGAGGCGGTGTTTGCTCCACTGCTGTGTTGCGTCAACCATTGGCATCTGGCACCGGTGAACAATCCAGACCGCTCTTGTAGCGCAGCCGGTTTGGCACAGATTCTGCAAAGGCAGCAGCAAAGCACAAGCTGCCATAACAGTGTGAAGGAAGCCTTGCATATCGCGATGGAGGAGGCAGAGTCAGGAGACACACTGCTGGTCACCGGTTCTTTTCTCACGGTAGGCGAAGCCCTGACTACCCTGGGTCAGGGAGCTCAGGTGCCAAAGGCTCTTGTATGAAGCCGGTTCCCAAAAAAGAGTCACCTTCCGGGCGATGTGCTCGTGCTCCCTGGCTCTTTGTGCTTTTGTTCGCCGTGGCGATCGCGTATATGTCTGTGCAGGGGTGGCAATCTGGCCGGAGCGAGCTGGGCCCTTGGGTTACCCCGCCGTTACCGCCACAGCCTGTGGTGCCGGACTATGCAAAAGCGGCTGACAGTTCGTCCCGATCGTTTCTTGACACAGGGCAGGTGGCGATTGACTTTGACGCTGGAGCGGGTTCTCTGCTGGACGCGCGAGGCCGGCCGGTCAGCTGGACGCTGGAGTTGATCAGTCTGTCCCGAAAGGCGGATGCGCAAGCCTTCGAAGCGCAACTGCAGAAGGGAGGCTATCCAGCCTATATGCGTCAGATGAAAGACGGTCAGGGAACAGCCATCTATAAGGTCTTTGCGGGTCAAACCCTGGATCGGGGTAAGCTCAAGGCAATGCGTCAGGGGATAGAGCGCAAATACAGCATCGTAGGGATTCCTGTTCGCTTTCATCCCTGAAACGACAGATTGGGTCCCGTTGTCTTGGCAGCAGTGTCGTTAGTGCACATAAATGTACGGAAGGTGGAATGCTTCTAACATGGATTGACTGGGTTATGGTAGTCGTCGTTTTCTGCTCGGCCGCCATCAGTTTGAGTCGGGGATTTGTACGTGAAGTCTTGTCCTTGGCGTTCTGGGTGCTGGCGGTCATTGTGCCCTGGCTCTACAGTGAAAGCTTGGCTCATAAACTTGACACAGTGATCAGCACCCCTTCCCTCCGCTATCTTGTGGCAGGTATTGTTCTTTTTCTGGCGACGCTTGTTACGGGCGCGGTGATCAGCAGGCTGGTGGGGAGCTTGACGAGAAAGATCGGTCTTGGTGGTGTTGATCGCGCGCTGGCTGTTTTGTTTGGCGTGTTGCGAGGCGGGGTGGTTCTTGTTCTGCTTATCAGTGCTGCGGGTTATACACCAGTCCATCAGGAGGACTGGTGGCAGCAATCTGCATTTGTTCCTTACCTTCAATTATTGTTGGATCATGCCAAGGCGTGGATAGAGACGTTCTCCGATTTTCTCCAGTAGTGCAGACGGGCTTTGATGCCTGTGCGGATTCGCGCTTGCAGGGGCCGATTCTTCAGGAATTCGTTTGACTGGCTCTTGGCGCCCCTCCCCCTCAAGAATTTGATGAGGCTGTAAAGGCTCTCTCCTGAACTCTGCTTTAAAGGGGGAAAATTTTGCCTTTTCAGAAGTCGTTTTGCCAGAATGCCAAAGCATGGCTCAATATAGCTGGTCCCGGAAGCGTCCAGAGGAGCACGGTCTTGCGAGACATATCGCTCAGGCGGGCAAAGGGTGTCTGCAAGCTCCGCAGGGAGTTGCGTACGGGTCCGGACAGTCCTCAGGCAAGCCCTTCGCTCAGGTGACAGCGAGGACCTGTCTTCGCGCGTGTAGGGATTGAGCTGGCCATGAGCCAGTGGCAGCTCGCACCATCTGCATCGCTTGTCAGCCTGCGCTCCCCCCAGGACACGGAACATGTGGGCTGGTTGCCTCTGTTCTCCTCCAATAAAATTGCATTGGTGTCAGTACGCAGCATGCACAGGGACTGGTGATGTGTCTCGCAGACATGGGGCAATGTATTTCAATCCATTCATCTTTGGCGCTATGAAGGCAGTCGTTAAGATTGTCAGGACGAATGCCTGCCTGATGGTTGAAAACGTCCTGCTTGACTCTGGCAGATAAATGGAGCTTTGCCGTTATTTGCCTCGGCGTTGATCAGTGAATTGTCTGATCAATGGTTGCGTGGGCGACCATGTTTCTCCGGATTCTCCCAGACGGCCGCGATGGGCTGGTAGACCTTTCCGGACTCAAACTTGGGTTGATCGCAAGGAGCGATGCTTCTGTAAGATGTTCGTGCACGGAAAGCGGACCGCCAGGCTCTGCCCAACACGCACGTCAACACGTACTAATCTGCCCAGTGAACTTCAGTTCCCGCGAGTTTTTTGTAAGGTGCTCCCTTTCGATTCAGGTCAGGATGATCCGGGATCAAAGGACTGTGCGAGGGCCCCCTTTGCTGCTACGTGACATCTTCATATTTTTATCTTATTGATCAGGCAGTGTAACTTTGTGGGCGCGTCTGGAGCCTTGCTCTCTTTGGTCAGAAGTGCCAGAAGAGGCAACAGTCATGGCGGCAGGGGAGGCGTTCAGGAAGGAATCGAGAAACTGCGATCAACCGGATGTTGCAACTGCCGGATGGGCATAAAACCCTTCTGGCACCATGTTCTTTCCAGCGTGAGTATTCTGCGCCTTGAGCGGCGTTGGTTGCCCGTGCTGGCTTCTCGTGCCGCACAGAGTGCCCCCCTTCTCCTGCTCCCTGTTAAAACTGGAGAAAAGAGCGAATCCTGTTGTTTGACAAGGAGTTCCCTCCAGTCTGCCTGCGCTCACTTGCCAGCTTGTTACCCGACAATATGTGGTCATGGTATATTAATTAGAAATTTAATAACTTATCATTATGCGGCCGCTTTTATAGGGGTGCCTTTCATATCCCCTCGTAGACGCGCTTATCAACGCTGGCCCATCTGCGTTGATTGGATAAGACCGAAAACAAAAGAGGAGTAAACAATGACGCTGAAGGGGTTGATCAAGTTGACAAGCATTCTCCAGGACTACTCGCTGACTGTGATACAGTGGCAGATCCTGTTGGTGATTGCGGAGAATCAGGGGGAAACAATCACAGAGTTGGCCCAAAAGGGTAAGCTGACCTGTGGGACACCCAGTGATATAGCAGTGACCGTCAAGCGGCTGGGAGAAGGGCGTCACGATCGTCCGGGCCTGGGACTTTTGAAAAAGAAACGGCATGAGGCCGATGGTCGCTGTTTTCGTCTCAGTTTGAGCACAAAGGGGAAAAAGTTCGTTGAGAAGCTCAAGCAACAAATGAAGACTGTGAAGTAGTTGCTGGAGTAGTCTTTCGCATTGATATATCTTGTGGTGTCGGTCATGCGTTACATTATGCAAAGATCGGTACAAACAAGCGGGGAGCAGCAAGACAGAAAACAGCGTCCAGGAGTCCTCGGTGCTCGCTTGCTTACAAGGCGCCTCTGGGCGTAATCCAGTCTGTATCGAGAGGACGAGTGAGACACAGGAGAGGGAGGCTTTGACTGGCAGCACTTCAGGCTTTCGATGTTTGTGTGATCACCCCGATCATCCCGTCTTTTATCAAAGCTGGAACCATCGGTAACCCTTCCTTTATCAGGCCTTTATTTTTCCTGTCGCGGTTGCAGGCCAGGCTCTTGCCAAGAGCGCTGCTTGCTGTGCCTTGACGTGCAGTCGAGGACAGGCTGTTTTCTGACTTGCCGGACACTGGTATCCAGCAGTCGGGATGCGCTTTCCTGCCGGCAACAATAGTAGCAAAACGAGGTGCGGGACCAATGTTTGTAAGCGTTTTCGATTTGTTTAAAGTGGGCTTGGGGCCGTCGAGTTCCCACACTTACGGCCCTATGGTCTGTGCAGCCCGTTTTGCTGCTGGATTGAAGGGGCTGCCTGTTGCCTCAATTTCTGTGACGCTGTACGGCTCCCTGTCTTTGACTGGGCGTGGGCACGCGACGGACAGAGCCGTTACTCTGGGACTGTGTGGCAAGATGCCCGATAGCATCAGCCCTGATGAGTCTGGCATTCTTTGGCAAACTGTCAGTTCCCGCCGACGCATCCCGCTGACTGCTGGCGTGGAAGTCGCCTTTGATCCTGCGAAAGACATTTTGTTTGTCGATAAAGCGCTGGATATTCACCCTAATGGCATGCTGTTTGTTGCCAAGTCAGAAGATGGCAGCAAGCTGCAGGAAGAGTGCTGGCTTTCTATTGGTGGCGGCTTTGTTGTCAGGCATGAAGAGTTGGCGGCGGGCAAATCCCTGGACGATAAAAATCTGGTGCACACGCCTGTGCCTTTTCCTTTCTCGTCAGCTGAATCCTTGTTGTCCCTGTGTACTGAACACGACTTGTCGATTGCTGAGCTGATGCGCAGGAATGAACAGGCCGTACGTTCCTCCCGGGCTGTCGAGGAAGGCCTGGATTCGATCTGGAGCGCAATGGAAACCTGTATTGAACGGGGGTGTCACGTCAAGGGAGAGTTGCCAGGTGGGCTCCATGTACAGCGCAGGGCGCCGGGGCTGTACGAACGATGGAGCAAGGCCTCCGCAGAGGGACACATTCTTCTCCCTGTTGACTGGTTAAGCTTGTGTGCCATAGCGGTCAATGAAGAAAATGCTGCTGGTGGACGTGTGGTGACGTCTCCCACAAATGGCGCAGCAGGCGTGATTCCGGCTGTTCTTTCCTTTCACAAGGCGTATGACGCGAACTCTTGCACCCAAAGCATTCGAGACTTCCTTCTGACAGCAGCGGCTATCGGTGTGTTGTACAAGCGTAATGCTTCTGTCTCGGCTGCGGAGGTGGGGTGTCAAGGAGAGATCGGTGTGGCCTCTTCGATGGCAGCCGCCGGGCTGGCAGCTGTCTGGGGAGGTAGCGTGCTCCAGATAGAAAATGCGGCCGAAATTGCCATGGAGCACCACTTGGGCATGACCTGCGATCCGGTTGCAGGGCTTGTTCAGGTTCCTTGTATCGAGCGCAATGCCATGGGGGCGGTCAAGGCTGTGAGCGCTGCGCGCCTGGCGCTGTCTGGTGATGAGCGTCAGAGAGTGAGCCTGGATCAGGTGATTGCGACCATGTATCAGACGGGGCAGGACATGAAGGACAAATACAAGGAAACATCCCAGGGCGGGCTGGCTGTAAATGTCGTGTACTGCTGAAATCCTTTTCTTTTTTGTGGATGAGAGCTGTTTTCCTGGCGGGAGAGTGTATAATCCCACCGCCTTCCCTGATAAGGAAGGGGCGGTTATTGTCCTGGATTCCTTTTGAAATACTCTTTGTTCAAGGGATCAGGCAATGACGGAAAGAATGACGGAAAGAATGACGGAAAAGAGGAAGAGAACATGGGAACGCTCGGGATGGACGAGCAGTGCGACGAGTCTGAGAAGGCGGGTATGATAGAGCAACGTCGCCTCGAGGCCCTGCTGGATCTTACGACGAAGCACAGCAAGCAGGTCCAAAGCCTGAAGAGCCAGCTTGAACAAGCCGAAAGCAAGGTTGCAAAGGCCACGGGTCAAGTCAAGGGGATGGAGAATGAGCTCAAGACGCTGAGGGCCCAGAATCCGGAAAGGATGAAAAAACAGATCAAGCGGCTCCAGGAGCAGAACCGCCTCGTAGTAACAGAGAACAACACGCTCAAGAGCAAGCAGAAACAAATACAGCAGCAACTGGACGCGACAAAAAAAGAGCTGGAAGAAAGCAAGAAGCAGGATGCGAGTCAGGATAACTCAGTTGAAAAAGGCTCTGATGCCAAGCCCTCATCCAGGAAACAGCCCCAGAAGAAGGGCGAGAAACAGACTGAGATGGCCTGAGAGACCGACCTTTCCCTCTCTTGTTATTGATGGCCAGGAAGGCCTCTGCTGTCGTCCGTATGGCTACCCCGGACTCTGGCTATCAAGACTGACATTCCTTTGTGCCTTTTCGCCTTTGTGTTGGCATTGGCGGCCAAGGGGCCAACATGCCTGATCATACGAACATGACCTGCACAAGCACGCCGCGCCACTTTCTTGAGCACATAATGGAGCATGATCTTTCCCGTGCTGATGCTCCTTTCAGCCAGATAGTTACGCGCTTTCCGCCTGAACCCAATGGCTATTTACATATTGGCCACGCCAGTTCTATTTTCCTGAATTTCGGCCTTGCAGAAAAATACAAGGGTCGCTGCCACCTGCGCTTCGACGACACCAATCCGGAGACGGAGGGGCAGGTATACGTCGATGCCATCATAGAGGACATCCGTTGGCTTGGACTCCAGTGGGATGGCAAGGTGCGTTATGCCTCTGATTACTTTGACCAGCTGTATGAGTGGGCCCTGCACCTGATTCGGGAGGGCAAGGCTTATGTGGACTATCAGGATCCCGAGACCCTGCGTCTGACACGGGGGGACTTCAAGCGGCCTGGGACAGACAGTCCAACGCGGAACACTTCCGTCGAGGAGAATCTGGCGGGGTTTGAGAAAATGCGGGCCGGGCACTATGAAGAGGGCGAGGCTTGTCTGCGTGCCCGGATTGATATGCAAAGCCCGAACATGAACCTGCGCGACCCTGTTCTTTACCGGATTTGCAAAACGCCGCATCACCAGACGGGGAATACCTGGTGCATTTTCCCGAGTTACGACTTTGCACACGGGCAGGAAGATGCCATTGAGGGAATCACGCACTCCATATGTACGATGGAGTTTCAGGATCATCGTCCCTTGTACGACTGGTTCCTTGACCATCTGCCGGTACCCTCAAGACCGGTGCAGTACGAGTTTGCCCGCACCAACATCAGTCATACGGTGACCTCCAAGCGCAAACTGAAACGGCTGGTGGATGAGGGTGTGGTGACGGGCTGGGACGATCCGCGAATGCCCACCCTGTCGGGGATGCGCCGCCGCGGTTATACGCCGGAGGCTATTGCCCAGTTTACGAGTATGGTCAGTGTCAGTCGCACGGAAGGGATGGCAGATGTGTCTATGCTGGAGAGTGCCATTCGTGATCACCTCAACCAGACAGCGGCTCGCACTATGGTCGTGCTGAACCCTTTGAAACTTGTCCTGACCAATATTCCGGAAGAGATGGAGCAGCAATTGACGGCTCCGGTACATCCCCAGCGGCCCGAAATGGGGGAGCGCAAGCTGTCTCTGACACGAGAGATTTATATTGATCGTGCAGACTTTTCCGAGGATACGAGCTTGTCTCGCAAGCGGTTCAAACGGCTGGTGGCGGGAGAGTATGTGCGGCTGCGCAACGCTTGCATCATACGGGCAGACAAGGTTATCAAAGACGCCGACGGCGAATTCGAGGAAATTCACTGTACTGCATTGTCAGGAACGGCAGGCGGGTCTCCCCCCGAGGGCGTGCGGCCCCGGGGAGTGATACACTGGGTATCCGCCCGGCTGGGACGCTGGGCACAGTTGCGCCTTTACGATCGTCTGTTCCTCCAGAAAACGCCGGATACTGGTGAAGGCGACCTTATTACCCGGGTCAACCCGGATTCCTTGCTGATCACAAAAGCCTGGATCGAGTCTGGTCTGGCCGAGGCCGCTCCGGAGCAGTGCTTTCAGTTTGAAAGGGAAGGGTATTTTGTTGCCGACCGGCACGATCATAGCCCGGAGCACCCTGTATTCAATCTGACGATTCCACTTAAAGACACCCGAGCATCCAGTGAGACCTGATACAGGTCGTATGTCATGATCAGAATCTATAACACCCTCACGCGAAAAAAAGAACTCTTCCAGCCCTTGACTCCGGGGGAGGCGCGCATCTACGTATGTGGCATGACGGTGTACGACTTGTGTCATATGGGGCATGCCAGGATACTGGTGGCCTTTGACGTTGTGGTCCGTTTTCTGCGCGCCCAGGGGTTCAAGACGACCTATGTACGCAACATTACAGATGTTGACGACAAAATCCTGCAACGTGCACGAGAAAATGGTGAGACGTTTACGCAACTGACGGCCCGCATGATCGACGCGATGCATGAGGACTGCGCCGCACTGGGGGTTGAGGCTCCTGATCATGAGCCTCGCGCGACAGAGTACGTTGACGCCATGGTGGACATGATTTCCACACTGGTCGATAAAGGCTATGCCTACGCGCCTGGCAATGGTGACGTTTACTACAGAGTGCGCCGCTTTGCAGGCTATGGGAAACTCTCGGGAAAGGTGCTGTCCGAGATGCAGGCGGGTGCCCGTGTGGAAGTGGACAGCAACAAGGAAGACCCTCTGGATTTTGTTTTGTGGAAGGGGACGGCTTCGGATGAACCCGGGTGGAAATCCCCCTGGGGATGGGGGCGGCCAGGCTGGCATATAGAATGTTCGGCCATGAGTCTGTGCTGCCTGGGGGCGACCTTTGATATCCATGGCGGAGGGCCTGATCTGAGGTTTCCTCACCATGAGAATGAAATTGCCCAGAGTGAGGCGGCCAATGATGCACCTTTCGCCAACCTGTGGATGCATGCCGGAGCGGTTCGGGTCAACAATGAAAAAATGTCAAAAAGTCTGAATAATTTTTTCACGGTCCGGGATGTCCTCGCGCGTTATCCGGCGGAGGTTGTACGCTATTTCTTTATATCCAGCCACTATCGCAGTCCGATCAACTATTCGGAAACCAATCTGGAGAAAGCCCACAATGGTCTTGAGCGTTTGTACACGGCCCTTGATGGGCTGGACTTTGACAAGGTAAAGCCGACCCTTGGCACTGCATTCGAGGAGGCCTTCCAGGCGGCGATGACAGATGACTTCAACACCCCTGCGGCACTGGGGGTGCTGTTTGATATGGCGCGCCAGATAAACAAAAGCCGTAGTGCCGGCGACCTGGATACTGGCGGCGGTCTGGCAGCATTGATGCACAAGCTTGGTGCACTCCTGGGGCTGCTTCAAAGCAATCCCAAGGATTTTCTTGGGTTTGATACGGCGCAAACTGTTGTCGACAGCCAGTGGATAGAGGAGCGACTTGCAGAGCGCACGGCAGCAAGAAGTGCGGGGAAGTTTGCGGAAGCTGACAGAATTCGGGACTTGCTGACGGAGCAAGGCGTTGCTCTCGAGGACTCTTCCCAGGGAACACGCTGGAGAATGACGCGTTGAATCGGCCCCTGGCCGAAAAAAACGAGAGTTTACAGAGCTCCGGGTGTTGGCTAAAAGATGAAGGCTGTGGTTGTGGATTGGCGTTTGCGCGTTTTTCATTCAAGGTCTGTGCTTGGGTCGGCCCGCTCGGTATGAGCAAAATGGGTGGGGCGTGGGATTGTGACAAGTCGAATCCGGGCGTGGGCGTAGGTTACAGGATGTGAGTTGATTGCATATGGGTAAGTCACTGGTCATAGTGGAATCGCCAACCAAGGCGAAAACCATCAACAAGTATCTGGGCAAAGGGTACGTTGTCAAATCCAGTGTTGGCCATATTCGGGACCTCCCTGTGAGTCAGGGACGTGGTCGGGCACCGGCCAAGGGGCGCTCTGCAGCGGCCTCGGCAAAAGGGTCTTCGGAGGCGGCGTCTCTGAGCGCGGAGTACAAAGCCCATCAGCGCCTGGTCGGCAGAATGGGGGTTGACCCCACGAATAACTGGGAAGCGCATTACGAAATTTTGCCCAACAAGCAGGAGCTTGTCAGCGAGCTGCGTCGCCTGGCAAGCCAGGCGGACGCTGTATACCTTGCTACGGATCTGGACCGGGAGGGGGAGGCCATCGCCTGGCATTTGCAGCAATCGATTGGCGAGCATGTCGCGGACTACCACCGCGTTACATTCAATGAAATTACCCAGTCGGCTATTGAGGAGGCTTTCCGCAATCCTGGTTCCCTGAATACAGACAGGGTGAATGCCCAGCAAGCCCGTCGCTTTCTGGACAGAGTTGTGGGCTATATGCTCTCACCTTTGTTATGGGCCAAGATAGCGCGTGGCCTGTCTGCCGGACGCGTGCAGTCTGTGGCCGTGCGACTGGTCGTTGAACGAGAAAGGGAGATTCGCCGTTTTGTCCCTGAAGAGTTCTGGGAAATTTTTGCAGAGCTGAAAACGGAAAAAGGCGAGGGCATGCGCCTGCAGGTGGAAAAATGTAATGGTGAGAACTTCCGCCCTGTCAACGACAAGCAGGCGCACCATGCACAGGAGCAGCTCGAGACGGCCCGCTTCTTTGTACACAGTCGTACAGAAAAGCCATTGTCCATAAAACCATCCCCACCCTTTATAACATCTACACTGCAGCAAACTGCCAGCACGCGCCTGGGCTTTTCTGTAAAGAAAACGATGAGGCTGGCCCAGCGTCTTTACGAGTCCGGGTATATCACTTACATGCGTACGGATTCGACCAATCTCAGTCGCGAGGCGGTGGAGGCAGCACGGACCTACATTGATGAAAAATTCGGTTCCGAGTGGCTGCCAGACAAGCCGCCGGTCTACGGCAATCGCAATCAGGCGCAAGAGGCCCATGAGGCTATTCGCCCTTCCAGGGTGACGGCCGAACCGGGCACGCTTCCTGCGGCACTGGAACCTGACGCTATCAAACTGTATGAATTGGTATGGCGGCGGTTTGTTGCCTGTCAGATGCCTCCTGCACGCTACATGAGCAGCAGTGTCACGGTCACAGCCGAGGCAAGCACCGATAGCTTCGAACTCAAAGGGCGGGGGCGTACCCTGCTGTTTGCCGGCTTTACCCGGATTCTGCCGGCCAGCAGCAAAAAACAGGATATTCTGCTGCCGACACTGGTTGATGGTCAGCAACTGGCGTGCCAGGAGCTGGACGTCCGCCAGTTGTTTACACGGCCGCCACCACGCTTTTCAGAAGCGGCGCTGGTCCGGGAGCTGGAAAAAAGAGCTATAGGACGTCCTTCCACCTACGCTTCCATTACATCCACGATCCAGGAGCGTGGCTATGTTTCGGTGCGCAACAAGCGTTTTTATGCCGAAAAGATAGGCGACATAGTAACGGATCGTCTGATGGAAAGCTTCCAGAACCTCATGGACTACGGCTTTACGGCCCACATGGAAGAAGAGCTGGATTTGGTTGCCAGAGGCGAGCAGGAGTGGAAGGCGCTTCTGGATAAATTTTACAGTGATTTCAGCCGGCGTCTTGAAAAATCCAGCAGTGATGCGGGAGGCATGCGCGCCAACGAACCTGTTATGACCAGCATCACCTGCAGTAGCTGTGCGCGTCCCATGCAGGTCCGCACAGCCGGCACGGGTGTTTTTCTGGGGTGTTCCGGCTATGCTTTGTCTCCGGCAGAACGCTGCAGACATACTATAAATCTGGTGCACGGTGATGAGTCAATGGCACCAGCAGGCGATGAGGATGATGAGGACGCAGAAGTCAATGCCTTGAGAGCCATGCGTCGCTGTCCGCTTTGTTCTACGGCGATGGATGTCTATCTGGTTGATTCAGGCCGCAGGATCCATGTCTGTGGCAACAGTCCGGACTGTGTCGGTTATGAGCTGGAAGAGGGCAGTTTCAAGATCAAGGGGTACGATGGCCCGACCCTGGTCTGTGACAAGTGTGGCGCTGAGATGCAGCTCAAAACGGGCCGCTTTGGCAAGTATTTTGGTTGTACCGGGAGCGATTGTCGCAATACCCGCAAGCTGCTGAAGAGTGGTCAGGCGGCACCACCGAAAATGGACCCTGTTCCCATGCCGGAGCTCGCCTGCAAAAAGGTGGATGACTACTATGTGTTGCGGGATGGGGCCTCGGGGCTTTTCCTTGCAGCCAGTCAGTTTCCTCGCAATCGGGAAACACGGGCACCTCTGGTGCGGGAGCTTCTGGCGCATCGGGGAGCGATAGACAGCAAGTACCGGTTTCTGATGGAGGCTCCGGTTGAGGATCCGCATGGCAATCCCGCGATAGTGCGCTACAGCCGCAAAACGGGTCAGCACTACGTCATGACGGAAGCTGAAGGGCGTGCCAGCGGCTGGCAGGCCGTGTATGACCAGGAAGGCTGGCGTGAGAGTGAAAAAAAGGTCAAAAAGAGCCGGTAACCGGGTTGTGGGACTGTTGTTTATCCTGCTTTCTGCCCGGCTGGTGGTCCGGGGCGTTCCCGGCAGCAAGCAGCTTGCCAGACAAAACAGGAGCTTCTTTTTGTGTTCTGGGTCGACATATACGTATAGTTGGTGGTTTCTGGCCAAAGCGGCGACAAGCACCTGCTGACAGGCTTGGCTGTTCCTCCGCAGGGAGGTTTCCTGACTCAGGCTCCGGCAGGACTGCCCGGACTGAGTCCTGGACGAGAATGGACGCCCTTCCGTAAGTATGGGAAGTCACCCAGGGAAAGGCAGCTCTTTATCCAACAAAAATCAACATAAAAAAGAGCAAATCCGGTTGGTTCCTGGCGGAGCCTCATCTATGCTCCGGACGGTTTCGCTGTGGAGGCGCACAAGGAACCGAGGCTGTTGGAGTCAGTCTGATACGGGGCTTTGGAGTCGATCGGGTGGCAGAGATCAAGAGCCAGACTCCGGTCGTGGTGGTGTTGACGTAGAGCATGCAGAGGGGGTGTCTATGGAACGGCGGGACATGCATCGCGGCGAGCGGCTTGAGCTGCCTGTGCTACCTTTGCGGGATGTCGTTGTCTACCCCCATGTGGTTGTTCCTCTTTTCATTGGCAGGGAAAGGTCTGTTCGTGCATTGGATGCTGCTATGGCAGCGGATCGCACGGTGTACCTTGTGGCCCAGCGCAATGCCGAGGATGACGAACCCGGTGAGCATCAGCTCTACTCTTTTGGGACCGTTGCTACGGTTATACAGTTTTTGAAGCTGCCCAACGGCACCATCAAGGTTCTGGTCGAGGGTGACTGTAGAGCCAGCCTGGAGCGGCTGCGTCTGAGAGACGGCTACTGCCTGTGTGAGGTCCATTTGTTACCCGAGGAGGGCATGGATCCGCACCAGGGAGAAATTCTGGTCGAGTCACTGCTGAGTCAGTTTGAGACCTATGTTCAGCTGGGCCGTAAAGTCCCGGTAGAAGTCTTCAGTTCACTGTCTCAAATACGGGATCCGGCCCAGCTGGCTGACGGGGTGGCCTCACACCTGGGACTGAATGTGGAAGAGCGTCAGAAGGTGCTGGAAATCACAGACCTGACGGAGCGCATCGAGTATCTGATCAATCTGCTGGAAAGTGAAACGGACCTGCTTCAGGTAGACAGGCGTGTGCGTGGGCGGGTCAAGCAGCAAATGGAGCGCAGTCAGCGCGAGTATTACCTGAATGAACAGATGAAGGCCATACAGAAGGAGCTTACCCACCTTGATGAAGGCAAGGATGATTTTTATCTGTTGAAGGGTGCCATAGAGAAGGCCCGCATGTCGGAAGAGGCGGCGGAGAGAGCCAACGCCGAGCTTAAAAAACTGCGACAGATGTCACCCTTGTCTGCGGAAGCGACTGTTGTGCGCAACTATATAGACTGGATGATCAGCGTTCCCTGGTGTAAACGCAGCAGGTCTTGCTACGACCTGAAGAAAGCAGCAGGCATTCTGGACGAGGATCATTTTGGACTGGAAGAAATCAAGGAGCGCGTCCTGGAGTATCTGGCTGTCCAGAAGCGTATACGCAAGCCTGCCGGGGCTGTACTGTGCCTTGTGGGGCCGCCGGGTGTGGGCAAAACATCGCTGGGAAAGTCTTTGGCTCGCGCCGCCAACCGACGTTTTTGTCGCATGGCACTCGGTGGCGTACGTGACGAAGCGGAAATACGCGGCCACAGGCGCACGTATGTCGGATCCATGCCGGGGCGCCTGATCCAGAAGATAGTCCGGACCGGCGTAAAAAATCCCCTGGTGCTTCTCGATGAAGTTGACAAGATGGGAGCAGACGTACGCGGAGACCCCGCAGCGGCTCTACTGGAAGTTCTGGATCCCGAACAGAATTCCAGCTTCAACGACCACTACCTGGAGGTGGGGTACAACTTGTCGGAGGTGATGTTTGTATGCACCTCAAACTCCATGGACATTCCCCCTCCCTTGCTTGACCGCATGGAGACTATCCGTATTCCGGGTTATACAGAAGACGAGAAGCTGGGAATTGCCCGTCGCTATCTGATACCCAAACAAAAAAAGAGTACGGGACTGAAAGAGAATGAACTGCAGGTCACAGATTCAGCCGTAAAAGATTTGGTACGCTATTACACGCGGGAGGCCGGTGTCCGTGGGCTTGAGAGGGAAATAGGCAAAATTTGCCGCAAGGCAGTCAAGGAAAGGGCGTTGAAGTCGCCTTCTTGCCGGAGTGTCGTGACGGCGAAGGATCTTGAACATTACTGCAAGGCACGCAAATTCAGGCATGAAAGTGCGGAGAAAGAAGGGCGGATAGGGCGCGTCACCGGGCTGGCCTGGACTTCTGTGGGCGGTGAGCTGCTGCACGTAGAGGCGGCTGTGGTGCCCGGCACGGGCAAGGTGATAAAAACGGGATCCCTGGGTGATGTTATGCAGGAGTCGGTACAAACGGCTGTGACAGTAGTACGCAGCCGGGCTGCTGCCTTGGGGATAGCACCGGACTTTTATAAAAAAAATGATTTGCATATTCATGTGCCAGAAGGGGCTACCCCGAAAGATGGGCCCAGTGCTGGCATTGCCATATGCGCAAGTCTGGTTTCTGTATTGACGCGCTTGCCCGCGTTGTCAAGGGTCGCCATGACGGGAGAAATCACCTTGCATGGACAGGTGTTGTCCGTGGGTGGGCTGAAAGAAAAGCTTCTGGCGGCCCATCGTGGAGGTATACGTGTTGTGTTGATTCCCGAGGATAACAAACGTGATCTGGCGGATATTCCAGATACGATAATGGATGATCTTGATGTGCGCCCTGTTGAATGGATTGACCAGGTTCTGGAGGTAGCACTGCAGCAGTCGCCAGCGTTGGCTGCGGGTATGGCTGCCCGGCAGGAAGCTGCTTTATCCGTTACCGAAACACGAGTAACCTGAGTGCGCGTCGGGCTTGATGTGTACTCATATTTTGATGGAGCTTTCCTGGTGGATACAAGCCCCACACGAAGACGTTTTTGAGGAGTCATTTGTACCTATGCTGTGTCCTGCTTTGCTGTCTGGCTACGTCACACATCACCCTGAAGACTGCTTTTCCTTTACGAGAGAGCAGGCGAGTGCCTTCGCGCGGGAAAGGGCGCGTGATTTCAATCCGCTGCATGATCCTGACAGTACCAGGTTCTGCGTGCCGGGCGACCTTCTCTTCGCCAGCGTGTGTGCATGGGATGGCCTGTCCGAGCACATGGACATGCGTCTGGAGGGCATGGTGGATGACAAAGCCTTGCTGGCTCTCTCCGGAGACAGGGGAAGCCGCTCGTTGACGGATGTCCGGGATCATCGGGTTTATGCAAAAATAGAGAACGATGGAGCCTCTGTGCAGGATCCTGCGCTGGTCTACGCGCTGGTGCAGGCGGCCGTGACTTTTACTGGCCAGCATTTTTTCAGCACACTGATTCCCCGCATGAGGGAGTATGGTGTGATGGTCCATCCTACGCGGCCGCTTGTCGTTTATGATCGCATCCGGCTTGACCTGGATGATACCCAAATGCACACGCCGGAAATCAGGTCCGCCGGGTCAGATATGCACATTGAAGGAAGGCGGGGGACTTTGACGCTGAAATTTGAATTTCATGAGCAGGGACGGACAGTTGGAAGCGGGTACAAGACCATGCAGCTGCGCGGCTTGCGCAAATTCGACTCTGAAGCCGTGGAGGTTCTGGTCAACGCGTACCGCCTGCGACAGGACAGCTGCGCCGCCTGAGACAGGGTGATTTTCTCAGTGCAAGGCTGTCCGCGACTGGTGAGTGGTGACTTGCTTGTGCGGGATCTGACACGGCCTTCATGCTGTTTGAAAGCGCGGTCTGATCCTTGTAAAAAACGGTCTGGTAGTTCCCGTCATAGATGCATATAGCTTATTGAAATACAGGGAAAATATTATCCGTGAGTTGATATCGATGAATTGATAGAAATCCCGGACGCAGCACGCTCTGAAAGCTGGAGGGCAGGGCAGGGCAGCAGTTGAATTACCAGCCTGTCCTGGAGCGACAACCTTGCCGACACAGGAGGCGGGTTGCCAAATCCGGCAGTGCAATATACTGAGGGACACCGAACAAGATAATGAGCCATTACAGCCTCTTTCAATCAGCTCTCAGTCTTGGGAGTTCGTAATCAAAAGAGGCGGCACCTATCCTGCCACAGCGGGGCATTTGAGTGACCACGACACTTGTCGAGGCAACGCCATGCGATAGGGGTAGATGCTCCCTGCCACGCAATAGATATCACCAACGAGTTGATGTATTGCTTGAATCCAGCGGCACTCTCACTAATGCCGACTATGTCAGCGATTTCTTTTGCATGAGGCCTTCCAGAAGAGCCTGAATCTGGTATTGTTGGCCCAGAGTCAGCTGCTTGCATTGTCTTGTTTGTGTACTCATTCCTGACTTCCATTTCTGAGTGTGAGAGCCACGAAATGTGGCATCAGCAGGCTCACATCTGAAATTTCAGTCGAGTGCACTTATTGTATTAGTCCAGCTTTGCTCTCAAATTTCCAGTTGGTTCTGTACATGCAGAGGGTGCAGCAGTCGCGAGCAAGCCAGCGCAAAATCAGTCTGCCCAGACTTCCACAACAATCGGTGTATAACAATCGGTGTGGCTTGCGAAAAAGCGTTTTATACGCTTGTGAGTGGGCGCTGTTTTGACCTTGCTCTGAAGCTGTTCCGCCACACGATACAGATTACACGACCGGCTGCGCATTCTGGCGAACTTGAACGCCTGTTCTGTTTTACTTGAACACCCACAAAACCCTGTGCATCACCCAACCTGATTTCTAGTCCAGGTGTTCATTTTCATCCAGTCGGCCAAGTTTCTTTCTCATGGATTCACCCCTCAGATTTATCCGATGGGCGTTGAGCATCAGCCTGTCCAAAATCGCGTCTGCCAATGTTGCATCACCGATGCTGCCATGCCACTCGGTTGTGGGGAGCTGGCTGGGGTGGCAGGACTCGAACCTGTGGATGCCGGAATCAACACCCATTGCTTTGCCGCTTGGCGACATCACAGCAGAGACACACGAAAACTTCTTCACAGAAGGCGTATTTAAACAGGAAGCTCAATTGGGGAGGCAGGATGCGAACCTGCGCATGACGGGATCAAAGCCCGTTGCCTTACCACTTGGCGACATTCTTCTGGAGATACGTGAAAGCTTCGTCAAAGAATGCGCACTTAAACGGGAGGCTCTGGCTGGGGTGGCAGGACTCGAACCGGTGGATGCCGGAATCAAAACCCATTGC
>MPMQ01000051.1 GCA_002238585.1 Kistimonas sp. bin40
CAAGTGCACCAGTGCCGGTAGAGCCGGGCTCTTGACCGCTTGCAGAAAAGGGCCGGCGCGATCGCTGAAGCCGCGTCCGAGCCCGGGATTTGCCTGGCATGACTGCGGGGCGTTTTTTTGCAGCCACCGCATGAGACGCAACCTGGGAGCAGGGAGACAGTCATACCAGTGGCGGCACACGCGGGCGCACCGGCACTGGCAGGCCAGGGGGAGCTGGTCGAAGATCTTGTGCAGGACCAGATCCGGCAGGTTCTGGGCGAGGCTGGGTGTGTCGGCACTGACCTGACCTTCCGGCGGGGGAGTGCGTTCGCCGGCCAGTCGTGCTGGCCTGTCAGATGCGCAGACAGTGGCGACAGCCGGGCCAGAGCGCAAGCGACCAGGGGGAGCGCCTGGTTGTTCTTTTGTGCCGGGTTCACCGGCTGCTGGCTGTGTTGCGGACGGGGGCCTGTGTCCAGATTCGCTGCCTGAGAGTCGCTTTATCATAGTCTGACGACCTGTTCTGTTCCGGTGACTGGCAGTGACAGGGACAGTAAAAACGGGCGAAGGTTCCCGGCATCGGGCGTTCTGGCGTTCTGGCGTTCTGGCGTTCTGGCGTTCTGTGCTGTCAAAAGTGCAGCCTGCACCGGAGCCAACTTTCAAAAAAGCCGGCATCTCCCATTGCCTCTTGCCGGGACCAGCTGCAGCAGTACAGGTGTGCTCCGTTCGGCACCCAGCAGCAAGGAGAGACCATCCGGGCTGGCGGCGTCAGTGCCGTTTATGGGCACTTGAATGCGCCTGCAGATTTTCCTGGCGAGCCGTCCCTCGTGATCTGGCCCATAAATACGCAGTGACAGTTCTGGATCCTCTATCGATGTGCAGATCAGATCACTGGGTCCGAGCAGGCAGAATTGCGGAAAGAATCTATGGTCCTCCCGGCTTGAGTGTGATACGCGATGCTGCCAGCCTTCGACAGGGTCCTGGTGCCAGATGTCGATGCGGTATTGGGTTTGCCGTACCAGGGTGCGTCCATTTGACAAGAGTTCCATGTCTTTGAGCCTGTCGCTGGCGGGGGTATCTGCTGTCGGTGGTGTTTCCAGTAAGGGTCCGTATTGCCAACGGCCGTTGGCATCGCAGTCAAGCAGTTGGACTTGTCTCAGAGACAGGGAGACGGCCAGCTGTTTTGCATCGCGGCGGAATGCGACCTGTTTGTCGAGAAGGTAGTCCGGGTTGTACCGGCAGCCGGGAAGAGTCAGCTGTTCCTGTAGCTGGCATTGTGTGTCCAGTTGCCACAGGTAGACCTGAAGATCGGATAGCACGGCCAGTAGATAATGACCGTCCGGACTGTAGGTGATTTCTTCCAGGCGGCGATCGTGCCAGGGGAGTACCGAATTCTGCGATTCCCAGTGTTCCGGGCGGGCAGGATCCAGTCCTTTGCGCCAGATGTGTACTGTATTGATGAAAGAGTCAGACTTGCGGTACCAGTTGCTTGTTGCCACCGCCAGTTGGCATGAGCGCGGTTCGGCTGCCCAGCAGTGATGTGCCTGTGAGAACCCTTCCGCTTTGAACGTTTTCGTCATGACGGCTTCCCAATTTCTGCCATCCCCTGTGCGGCGATAAAACAGGAGGTTCAAGAGTTCAGCTGTTTTCCGTGGCCCCGAGAGAATGACCTGGTCACTGTCACCCATAGAGTAAAGGTTGAAGATCGGGCATGACGGAGGAAGCTGGCACAGGTGAGAGCTGTGCCAGGTCTGGCTGTCTGGTTCCTTGTTCCAGGCCAGAATAGAGATCCCATGGACACTGAGCAGTGTGTCTGGCGGCGCAGGGGTGAACTTGAACAAGTCGACAGATGTCGTCACCTCAGAGACCAGCAGGCACCTTTGCCAGACACCGTTCTCCCAGCCGTAGAGTCTCAGATGACGGGGCGCTTCTGGCTGGGATCGGCATGCGACAGCCAGCCAGCGGCTGCAGGGGCTGAAGGTAAAGGCCTCGGCACTTGGCTCGGTGCCTCCTGGCCACGCGAGGGGGGCAGGATGCAGTTTCAGCTCCCAGGTCTGGGTCAACTGCTTGTCCAGGCTGTGGTGCACCAGACAGGGGAGAAGGTCACAGGCTCCGGGTGACCGGGACAGTTGCTGCGTGTCTTGCCAGCTATCGGTTGGGCTATGTTCCTGCTGCAAGTGCATCAGTGCCGGTAGCGCCGGGCTCTTGACCGCTTGCAGAAAAGGACCGGTGCGGTCGCTGAAACCGCGTCCGAGTCCAGGATCTGCCAGCCATGACTGGGGGGCGTTTTTTTGCAGCCACCGCATGAGACGTAGCCTGGGAGCGGGGATACAGTCATACCAGTGGCGGCACACCTGGGCGCACCGGCACTGGCAGGCCAGGGGGAGCTGGCCGAAGATCTTTTGCAAGACCAGATCCGGCAGTTTCTGGGCGAGGCTGGGTGTGTCGGCACTGACCTGAGCTTCGGGCAGGGTAGTGCGTCTGCCGACGCGCCGCACCAAAGGACCAGACGTCAAAGCGGTGGCGAGGGTGCGTCTGAAGGCTGAGTGCCTGGAATCCAGGGCTCGACTCTGTTCACCCGACGAGGTTTGTGCGCCGAGCCCGTTCCGGTGTTCATGATTGTTGACTGGTGATCTATTCATGGTGGCCTGCGAATGTGTATTACCTGAGGGTTGATCCTGGGAGCGGGAAAAAGTTCTCGTTGAAAGGGGCTGCGCCCCTGAGCCGCCATCAAGAAAACAGCCTGTTTTTCGTGAGCTGTCTGTCTCGGCCTCAGTGGAGCGGCTCCCTGAAGTGGCGCGCTGTCAGCTGCTCTGGCGGTGGTTGGCATCACTGTCTGGCGATGGATTCCATGGATTCCGTTGTAGAAGAGGGTAGAAGAGGCTGTGTCCGGGGAGTAACGCACAGCAGCAGACACAGGCCGGCCGGGCTCACAGAGTCCGCATCGCCAATGGAAGATTTGACAGTCCTGCCGGCTTTTTTGACGGGGCTTCGGCTGTCTGGAGCCTGAAACCACAGGGACAGCTCTGCTGACCTGGTGCGCGGCAAGCCCCGTCCTTCAGGGCGGGGAGGATCTCAAATTGAGCTTGACGCCCAGCTCAAAGAAGGCGGCATCGGCCGCTGTGTAATGCGCCTGTCTGGCTGTTTGTTTCGCTGTCTTGCGGAACAGAAAGTTGTAGCAGGCAAAGGGGGGTCAGGGTAGAGGACGCCACCAGGGACAGCCCGTCCGGACTGAGGCCGCCGATGCTCGCTTGTACCTCCATGCTGGCTTTTCTGACGAGCCGTCCCTGGCTGTCCGGGCCATGAACCCACAGGCACAGAGTCGGGTCTGCGGCTGTTGTGCAGATCAGTTCGCCAGCGTCCAGCAGGCAGGCTTGTGCAGGATAGTCTGTACCCGCTGTATTCTTGCGCTGCAGGCTATGGTGCCAGTGGCCGCCCGCTGGCCGGTGCCAGATGTCGAGCTTGTCCTCGGTCACCCGTACCAGAATGGAACCATTGGCCGACAGCAGGATGTTTGTCGGCGGGGTATCAGGCCGGTCCGCTGGCAGGCGCGGTGCCTCCAGAACCTGTCCATGCTGCCAGTCGCCCTTGTCATCTGTGTAACACAGCTTGATCTGCCGGGTGGAGAGGGGGACAGCCAGCTGTTTTTCATCCGCGCTGAAAGAGGCTGGATAGTTGGGAATTCCGCCCCACGGCAGTAGGCAGTGGGGCAAAATCAGCAGTTCGCGCAGGCAGCATTGCGCATCGAATGACCACAGGTAGCTGCGGCCGTTGTGCAAAATGGCCTGGAGATATTTTCCGCCAGGGCTATAGGCCTGGCTGTAGACGATGGTGTCGCGCCAGGGGAGTGCGGTTGTTTGATATCCCCATTGTTCCGGGCTGGATGTATTCAGCCCTTTGCGCCAGATGCGCATTTCGCTGGTGAAATGGTCGGGGGGCAGAAATGCCGTGACCAGGTTCTGCGCCAGTTCGGATGATTGTGGACTTTGCGCCCAGGCGGACAATCCCGTGTGACAAGTCGTTACCGTTTTCCAGGCACCCTGGCTCCACGTATAACAGCAAAGCCGCCGCGTTGATTCCCCGTCTTGTTGTTCAGGTGCGTCCAGAATGAGCTGGTCGCCGTCAGGCATTGGCCACAGGCACAGGACCTGGAAGGACACAGGAACCCTGTGTAACAGGGTGTGATGCCATTGATTGGTGTCAGCCTCTCTGCGCCAGGCAATAACCTGCTGGCCGTAGACACCGACCAGTACTTCTTCTGGCATCGGGGAGAAACGAAAGCGTGAAACGGGCTCTGTCGGACAAGGCGTCAACGGGCACGGCTTCCAGCCATTGTTCTCCCAGCCGTAGAGTTGCAGAGAAGTATGGCCTGTGGAGTTGTGTCGGCACCGGAGTGTCAGCCAGCGGCTACAGGCGCTGAAGTTGAAAACCTCCACCGAGGTATTGTGTGGTGTTTGCAAGGTAACCGGACGCAGAGCCAGCTGATTGGCCCGAATCAGCCAGGTCTCCAGACTGCAACGTACCAGGCCGGGAAAAAGGTCCGATGAGGAATCTGCGGTCAGGTGCTCTGTATGCTGCCGGGGCGCGGCCAGCCTGTGTTCTTGCCGTTCTTGCCGTTCTTGCTGTAGCTGCATAAGTATGGGCAGCAGTGGACTTCTCGATGCTTGCAAAAGGGGGCGGGTGCGGCTGTGGAAACCTTGTCCCCAGCCTGATGCGGCCTGGTACGAGACGGGATGTTCTTCTTTCAACCACTGGGTCAGCCGTTGCCGCAGGGAGGGCAGGCAGCTCTCCCAGTGGCGGCACACCCGGGCGCAGCGGCACTGGGCGGCGACCGGCAAGTAGTCGAATATCTTCTCCAGTATCAGAATGGGCAGGTTCTGGGCGAGACTGGGCGCTGTAGTGGTGTCCTGGCTCTCAGGTAGCGCTGTGCACGGGCTGCCTGGCAGTGTTGGCCCGTCTGACGTGGAGGCCCGGATGACAGAGCGGCCAATGACTGACTGGCCGGGCGGTCCGGTCGGGTGGCGCGTTTGGGGACTCTGACCAGAGGCCGTCCGCGCCCTCGCCGTGTGTCGGCGTGTCAACTGGCTGTCTGCAGGTGGGACCATGGTTGTGCGTGCCTCACTTGTCTGTCTGTCTGTCTGTCTCGTTGTGCTTGTGCTTCAAGATATAGACAGGGTCGGGCGGAGCGAGTTCCAGACAGCACGAAGCCGTTTTTTCTGTACCCTGAAGACGGGCTCAAAGAAGGCGACATGTGCCGCTGTGTTTTGCGGGCGTCTGGCGACTGGCTTCGCTCTCTTCTGGAGGAACAATTTGTAGCAGGCAAGGGGGATCCATAGTAGAGGAGACCACCAGGGAAAGGCCGTCCGGGCTGATTGCGTCAGGACCGCAGAGGGGCACCGCTACAGCCCGACAGGCTTTTGTGACGAGCCGTCCCCGTTTGTCTGGACCATGAACCCCCAGGGACAGAGTCGGGTCTTGCGCCGTCGTGCACACCAGCTCACCGGCTTTCAGCAGACAGGCATCGGTCGGGAAGGTCGCGTTTTCTGTACCCCGGCGTTGCAGGCTATGGAGCCAGTGACCGGCAGCTTGCCGATGCCAGATGTCCAGCGTGTCCGGGGTAGCCCGTACCAGAATGGCACCACTGGCCGACAGCAGGATCCTGTGAGGCTCCCTGTCGGGCCGGTCGGCTGGCGCGGACGGGGCCTCCAGAACCTGGTAGCGACGCCAGTTGCCCCTGGTATCGCTGTAACACAGCTGAATCTGGCGAAGGGAGAGGGGGAGCGCCAGCTGCTGTTCGTCGGCGCTGAAAGAGGCAGGATAATGGGGGCGCCAGGGCGGCAGGCAACCGGGTAGGATCAGCCGTTCCTGCAGGCGGCATTGCGCACCCAGTGCCCACAGGCAGCCCCGGCCGTTGCGCAGGATGCCCAGCAGATACCGTCCTCCAGGGCTGTAGATCAGGCTTTTGATGGCGGCATCATACCAGGGGAGCACCGATGTTTGACATCTCCATTGCTGCGGGCGGGCCCTGTGCGGCCCTGTGTGCCAGATGTGTACTTCATTTGTGAAACGGCCAGAATCCAGCTCATGGGTGACGGTTGCCAGTGCCAGTTGGCATGAGTGCGGCTCCATCGTCCAGCAGGCCGACACAAACGGGACCCGTGCAGAGTCATAGGTTGTCGTCATGACTGTTTCCCAGCCCTGGCTTTCCCCCGCCATTGTGGGGCGGCAACTTGTGGGGCGGCAACTTGTGGGGCGGCAAAACAGGATGCCGAGCAGGATGAAGTCATCCCCTGCGCGTTTTGTCATGATGACCTGATCACCGTTGGCCGCAGAGTAAAGGTTGCTGACCCGGTGTGCTGGATGAATCTGGCACACAGGGGTGCTGTGCCAGGTGTTGCTGTCTTGTTCCTTGCGCCAGGCAAGCACATCCCGGCCGTGGACACTGATCAGGCGGTCCGGGGGCGTCAGGGAGAAATGAAAGCTTGAGACATTTTCCGTCGGACAAGAACGCAACAGACAGGGCTGCCAGCAGTCTTTGTCCCAGCCGTAGAGTCGCAGAACATCAGGTCCTGTCGCCTGAGGTCGACAGCGCATGGCCAGCCAGCGGCTGCATGCGCTGAATCTGAAAGTGTGCATCGGGGCCTTGTCAGGCAGTGTGATAGCAGCCGGACGCAGCCGCAGCTGCGGGGTCAGTGTCAGCTGATGCTGCAGACTGTGGTGCACCAGAGCGGAGAACAGATCACCGGCTGCAGGTTTTCCGGTCAGCTGCCCGGTGTCCTGGGACCTGGTCCGTCCGGGTTCTTGCTGTTCCTGCTGCATCAGTGCGGGCAGCAAAGGACTGTTTGTGGCTTGCAAAAAGGGGCGGGTGCGGCTGTGGAAACCTTGCCCCCAGCCAGGGGGTGCCTGGTACGACGCCGGATGTTCTTCTTTCAGCCACCGGGTCAACCGCACCCGGAGGGCGGGCAGGCAGCTCTCCCAGTGGCGACACACCCGGGCGCATCGACACTGGGCGGCAGGCGACAGATAACTGAATATCCTGCGCAGAACCAGGTCCGGCAGGCGCTGGGCGATGCCCGGCGTTTCGGTGGGGGCCTGGCTGTCAGCCAGGGCTGCGCACTCGTTACCAGGCAGTGCTGGCTCGCCGGACATGGCAGCCTGGGCGACAGAACGGCCAACAGCTGGCTGACCGGGCACCTGGCCCGGGTGGCGCGCTGGCATCCTGTGACCTGCGCCGGTCTGTGGCCTTGCTGCGTGTCGGTGTGTCCACCGGCTGTCTGACAATGTGTCCATGGTTTTGTGTCCTCGCAGCTTGTGGGGCTCACGGCCCTGGATACTGCTGGCCAGCGCGCGTTGCAGAGCCTGTGCGTCCGCTTGTTTGTGTGGCTGAATACGGATTCAAAGAAGACGGCATTTGCCGCTGGGCTCTGCGTGTGTCTGTTGGCTCGCCTGGCGGTCTTGCGCAGGAGTCATTTGTAGCAGGCAAGGGGGTGCTTCAGTAGAGGACACCACCAGCGACAGTCCGTCTGGACTGGTCCCGCAGATGCTCACAGCGACAGCCATGCAGGATTTCCTGACGAGGCGTCCACAGCTGTCTGGACCATGAATCCACAAGGACAGAGTCGGGTCTTGTGCCGTTGTGTAGACCAGTTCACCAGCTTTCGCTATACAGGCTGCTACGGGATAGGGAGAGCCCTCCCTGTTCATGCGTCGCAGGCTATGGTGCCAGTGGCCGCTCGCTCGCCGGTGCCAGATGTCCAGAGAGGTTGTGGTAACCCTGACCAGGATGTTTCCAGTGGGTGACATCTTGATAGTCAGTGGCTCCCTGTCGAGCCTGTTGTCAGCCGGGAACGGAGCCTCCAGAATCTGGCCGCGCTGCCAGTTGCCATGGTCATCGCGATAGCACAGTTGAATCTGGCGTGTAGAAAGGGGGAGCGCCAGCTGTTTTTGGTCTGCGCTGAAAGCGACTGGGTAGGCTGAATAGACTGTATAGATAGGGTGGGGCATGGTTTGCGATGCGGGCAGACAGTTGGGCAGAGTCAGTAGTGGAAGCAGGCGGCAATGCTCATCCAGCTTCCACAGGCAGCCCTGGCCGCAGGTCAGCATTCCCAGTATGTATGTTCCTTCAGGGCTACAGGTCAAATCCTTGAGGATGCCATCCAGCCTCGGGAGTGTTGAGGCTTGACAGCCCCATTGCTCCGGGTTGGATGTATTCAGTCCTTTGCGCCAGATGAGTACTCTATTGATGCAACAGGCTTGACCTTGCTGTACGACCCCACCCAGCACCAGCTGGGATGCGTGCCCGGCTGTTGCCCACGCGGAGAATGTCATGTGGCGAGCTGTTACCGTGTGCCAGGTCCCGTCACGCC
The DNA here is from genome assembly GCA_002238585.1 of Kistimonas sp. bin40. GTDB lineage: Bacteria > Pseudomonadota > Gammaproteobacteria > Pseudomonadales > Endozoicomonadaceae > Sansalvadorimonas. The sequence continues at coordinate 8,343 of MPMQ01000051.1, forward strand.
ATGAGTGGAAGGAAAGCAGATGGGACAATCCCTCATGTTTTGTCTCATTCAGGGCCATGGTTATCCAGTCGCCATTGGCCAGAGCACAGAAACTTTCGAGGCGGTGTGACTGGGGAACAAGGTGCATGGGAGTGTGATGCCATCTGTTGGTGTCAGACTCTCTGCGCCAGCCAAGAAGATGGCGGCCATGGACACTGACCAGCATGTCTTGTGGCGTCCAGGCGAAACAGAAGTCCGAGACAGATTCTGGCGGACAATGTGTCAACTGACACGGCCGCCAGACGGCGTTCTCCCAACCGTAGAGTCGCAGAATATCCGGCCCTGTGCCCTGAGCCAGGCATCGCATGGCCAGCCAGCGACTGCAGTGGCTGAATTCGAAAAAGTCTGTCGGATTGTCATCTGGCAGCTGAACGGCGGCCGGACGTAGAGTCAGCTGGTGGGCTTGGGTCAGCTGAGAATTCAGGCTGTAGTGCACCAGACGGGATAAAAGATCGCGCGGGAGTGCACCAGTCAGCCCGGCCTCCTGTCGGGGTGCGGCCAGTCTGTGCTCTTGCTGTTCTTGCTGCACCTGCATCAGTGCGGGCATCAGTGGGCTGTGCGCGGCTTGCAGGAAGGGGCGGGTGCGGCTGAGGAAACCTTGTCCCCAGCCTGATTGTGCTCTGTAGGATACGGGATGATTCTGCTTCAGCCATCGGGTCAGCCGTTCCTGCGGGGGGAGCAGGCAACTGTTCCAATAGCGGCACACCCGGGCGCATCGGCACTGGTCACCAGGCGTCAGGTAGCTGAATATCTTGTCCAGCACCAGAGCGGGCAGATGCTGGGCGAGGCTCGGCGCTGCGCTGGTGTCCGGGTCTTCGGGCAGCACTGCACAGGCGTCGTCTGGCGGCACTGGTGTGCCTGGTGTGACGATTCTGGCGAGATTACGGTCAATGACTGCCTGACCATCGCGTCTGGTGGGGGCGCGCGCAGGCGTCGCCTGCTCAGCCGGGGGGCGGGTTGAATGCCTGGGTGTCAACTGGTTGTCTGACAGTGGGTTCATGGCTGGTTGCGCCTCCCGTTGAGGGGCGTTGACTCTGGCCCCGTTGAGCCGCGTTGGACACTGTCGACAGCTGTAAGTTTCAGGCAGTATGCGTCCGCTTCTCTTTTTGTGGTTGAAGACGGATTCAAAGAAGGCGACATTTGCCGCTGAAATGTGTCTGTTGGCTCGCCTGGCGGTCTTGCGCAGGAGTCATTTGTAGCAGGCAAGGGGGTGCTTCAGTAGAGGACACCACCAGCGACAGTCCGTCTGGACTGGCCCCGCCGATGCCTGAATGTGTCGCCAGACAGGCTTTTGTGACAAGCCGTCCCTGACTGTCCGGACCATGAATCCACAGGGACAGAGTCGGGTCTTTGGCTGTGGTGCAAACCAGCTCGCCGACGTTCAGCAGACAGGCACTTGCCGGGAATACTGCACCCTCCTCATTTCTGCGCTGCACCCTGTGATGCCAATGGCCCGCAAGGTCCCGCTGCCAGATACTCAGATTGTGTGTGCCAGCCTGCACCAGGATGCCTCCACTGGACGACAGCAGTACATTTGTCAGTTCGGTGTCGGGCCTGTCGGCTGGTGCGAAGGGGGCCTCCAGGACCTGTCCGCGTTGCCAGTCATCCTTGTCATCCCTGTAACACAGTTGAATCTGTCTGGTGGCCAGGACCAGCGCCAGTTGTTTTTCATCTGCGCTGAAAGAAGCCGGATAGCTCGGCATCCTGTGCCCGGGCGGCAGGCACGCGGGCAACATCAGCTGTTCGCGCAGGCGGCATTGTGCATCCTGCGACCACAGGCAGCTCTGGCCGTCGGTCAGAACGCCCAGCAGATATGTTCCGCCAGGACTGTAGACCAATCTCTGGATGGCGGCATGGTGCCAGGGGAGTGCCGTCGCTTGATATCCCCATTGTCCCGGGCGGCGTGTATTGAGCCCTTTGCGCCAGATGAGCACTTCATTGCTGAAATAGTCAGGGCCCCGGATTTCCGTCACCTGGCCCTGCGCCAGTTCGGATGACTGCGGTCTGTGTTGCCACTCGGACAATCCGGTATGGCAGGTCGTGACTGTTTTCCAGGATTTGCCATGCCATGTGTGGCAGGAAAGTTGTGTCAGGAAGGCTCTGTGTTGTTGTTCAGTCTGGGCCAGAATGACCTGGTCGCCGTTGGTCATGGGCCAGACGCCCAGGATCCGGGATGTCGCAGGAACAGTGTGCACAAGGGTGTGATGCCATGTATTGGTGTCAGCCTGCCTGCGCCAGGCAACAACATGCGGGCCGTAGATGCTGATCAGCGTTTCCGGTGGCACCGGGGTGAAACGGAATCCTGAGACAGGCTGTGTCGGATGAGGCGTCAACGGGCAGGGCTGCCAGCTATTATTCTCCCAGCCGTAAAGTCGCAGGGAGCGATGGCCTGTAAATCCATGTCGGCAGCGCATGGCCAGCCAGCGGCTGCAGAAACTGAATTTAAAACTCTCCATCGGGGCCTCATCCGGTAAATTCATGACAGCCGGACGCAGAATCAGTCGATCGGCCCGGGTCAGCTGCGTCTTCAGGCTGTAATGCACCAGGGCGGAAAGAAGATCGCATCCGGGGTCGCCGACCACGGGCTGGGCGTCCTGCCGGGGCGCAGCCTGCCAGGATGACTGCTGTTCCTGCTGCAGCTGCATCAGTATGGGCAGCAGAGAGCTGTTCGTCGCTTGCACAAAGGGGTGGGTGCGGCTGAGGAAACCCTGTCCCCAGCCAGGGGACGCCTGGTACGACTCCGGATGCTCTTCTTGCAGCCACCGGGTCAGGCGTTGGTGCAAAGAGGGCAGGCAGCTCCCCCAGTGGTGGCACACCCGGGCGCATTGGCATTGGGCGCTGACCGGCAAGTAGTGGAATATCTTTTCCAGCACCAGAGTGGGCAGGTTCTGGGCGAGGCTCGGCGTTGCGGTGGTGTCCTTGTTTGCCAGGTCAGCGCTTTGACCGGTCTGTGGCACGGCGCTGTCTGATGCCGACCTTGTGGCGACACAGCGGCCGCCGTCTGGATGAGCGGCGTGCGCGTCTGGCGGCAGAGTCCCACTTCCCTGCGAAGGCGTCGGTGTTGCAGGCGAGCGCCTGGGTGCGGGAGTGCCGTCCGGGAAACGATGGATCATGGCCTGATAACCTGTGCTGTATCTGTAAAACGGGGGCACGCAAACTGGGTGAGGTTTTCCAGTGCCCCGGGGTTGACCTGGTGCGCGGCAAGCCCCGGCCTTCAGGGCGGGGAGGATGTCAAACCCTGTGCCGTCAAGAGCCGGGCCTGTCAGCAGCTGTCCTGCCAGAAGCCTGTTCGACCACTGTCCTGTCTGCCGCGACCAGCTGCAGCAGGCCTGGTGGATCAAGGGTGCCGCCCAGCAGCACGGACAGCCCATCCGGGCTGGCGCCATCAGGGCCTCTCAGGCGCGTTGTGACAGGCATGCAGTTTTTCTGGACCAGCCCTGACCTGCTGTCCGGTCCATAAATGCGCAGTACCAGTTCTGGATCTTCTACCGTTATGCAAATCTGCTCACCGGGTTGTAGCAAACAGAATTGGGGAAGGTATCTGTGGTTTTCTTGCCTTTTGTGCTCTACGAGATGGTGCCAGCCTGCGACCGGATCCTGGTGCCAGATATCCAGGCGCCAGTCGGTTTGCCGTACCAGGCTGCGCCCACTTGACGACAGCTGCAAAGCTCTGGTTTTGTCGTTGGCCGGGATCTCAGGCGCCGGCGGCGCTTCCAGTACGCTGCCGTATAGCCAGCGGTCGTTGCCATCGCAGTAAAAGAGCTGAACCTGGCGCGAGGATATGGCGACGGCCAGCTGTCTCCCGTCACGGCGAAAACTGATCTGGGATTCGAGTCTGGAATCAGGGTTGTACAGGCAGACGGGAAGAACCCGCTGTCCCTGCAGCCGGTATTGTGCATCCAGTGTCCACAGGCAGGCCCGCTTGTTGGGCAGTATCCCCAGCAGATAACGGCCGTCAGGACTGAAGGTGATTTGTCCCAACCGGGTGTTGCTCCAGGGAAGCACCGACGTCTGGCATTGCCAGAGCGCCGGGTGGGGACGACTGCGCTCTGTATGCCAGATATTGACCTCATTCCTGAACTGGTCAGAGTTCTGGAGCCTGGTGGTCAACTGCAGTGCCAGTTGGCATGACTGCGGTGCCGCAGTCCAGGAGGTCAGCACAATGGCGTCCCATGCAAAGTCACAGGTTTTCGTCATGACCGTTTCCCAGGCCAGACCATCGCTTGCGGGGCGGCAAAACAGGATGTGAAGCCAGGTGAATGTTTCCCGTGTCCAGCTGGCCATGATGATCTGGTCGCCGTTGGCCATGGGGTAAAGATTGAGGATCCGGTGTGAGGGAGGAACGCGGACGACAGGTGTCATGAGCCAGGTCCGGCTGTCGTGCATTTTGTGCCAGGCCAGAACATCCCCGCCATGGACACTGAGCAGTGTGTCTGGAGGTGTGGAGGCGAAGCGGAGCAGGCTGACGGGTTGCGTTACCTCAGCGACCAGTGGGCAGCAGTGCCAGGCGTCTTTTTCCCAGCCGTAGAGTCTCAGACAAGGGGCGGATTCCTGCTGGTGTTGGCATGAGAGAGCGAGCCAGCGGCTGCAGGGGCTGAAGGCAACTCCTCCGGTTCCCGCTATAGCCCCCTCGGGCCAATCGACGAGGGCCGCCGGATGCAGCTCCAGCTGGGGGGGCCGGGTTTGCTGGTGATGCAGGGCAGCGTGCACCAGACTCGACAACAGGTCACAGGCAGGTGGCTGGGGCCGCTGCTGTGTGTCCCGTGGTACCAGGTCCGCTCTGTGTGCCTGCTGGAGGTGCCTCAGTGGGTGCAGGAACATACTGTTCCCGGCTTGCAGGAAAGGCTGGGTGCGGTTGCTGAAACCGCGTGCCAGATCCGCTGCCGTCAGCCATGATGGCCGGGCGTGTTGTTGCAGCCACTGGGTCAGTCTGAAGCGGAGGTTGGGCAGTCCGGCGTGCCAGTGGCGACACACCCGGGCGCACTGGCTCAGTGAATGCGGTGGCAGGTAGCTGAATATTTTGGCCAGTACCAGATGCGGCAGGTGTCCGGCCAGACCCGGTGTGTCCAGGCCGTCCTGGTCTTGAGGCTGGCAGGTACGCTGGCTGGCCAGTGGTTCTACGCTGTCCGGGACGAAAGCTGTGGCGACAGAGCGGCCCGCAGGAGCGGTTGACGGCTCTGTTTCAATGCGTTGTGGCAAGGCCTCTGTGACAGACGCCTGGCCGGGTACAGAGGGACTGCCTGATGCTTGATTTATCATTGCCTGACGACCTGTATGCTGCTTGCGCGGAGTCGGACAGGGGGCGCGGGTGAAGGTTCCCGGCGATCCGGGAGCTGATGTCAGATGTCAGATGCTGTCATGAGCGGGAACGCGCCAGAAGCGGCCTTGCGCAGTGGGCATGAGTCATTGGCTTGCGGGCGGGACCAGTTGCAGCGGGATCGGTGCGTCCTGGGTGCTTCCCAGCAGCAGGGACAGCCCATCCGGACTGGCAGCGTCGGGGCCCTTGATGCTGGTTCTGACAGGCATGCTGGCCTTCTGGACCAGACTTCCCTTGCTGTCGGGTCCATAGACGCACAGTGAAAGCTCTGGATCTTCTACCGCTGTGCAGACCAGTTCACCGGGCTGTAGCAGGCAGAATTGTGGAAAGAATCTATGGCCTTCCTGCCTGTTGTGCCCTATAAGATGTTGCCAGCCTGCGGCCGGGTCCTGGTGCCAGATGTCCAGGCGCCAGTCGGTTTGCCGTATCAGGGTGCGCCCACTGGGTGACAGCAGCAGAGCTCGCGTCCTGTCATTGACCGGGGGCTTCTTGCCAGGGGCTGCATGCGATAGCGAGCCAGCGGCTGCAGGGACTGAAAGCAAACTCCCCTGTGCCGGTGACAGCCCCCTGGGGCCAGTCGAGGCTTGTCGGATGCAGCCTGAGCTGATGGGCCTGGGTCAGGTTCTGGTTCAGGGCAGCGTGTACCAGACGGGGCAGAAGATCACAGACTGTCGCTGGCTGGGACAGCTGTCGTGTGTCCTGCGGCTGTGCTTGCTGCAGGTGCGTCAATGGGGGCAGAAACGGACTGTTTGCGGCTTGCAGGAAAGGCAGGGTGCGACTGTTGAAGCCCTGTCCCAGATGTGGACTTGCCAGGCATGATGGCGGGGTATCTTCTTTCTGCCACTGGGTCAGCCTGTCCTGGAGGCTGGGCAACCAGGCCTGCCAGTGTCGGCACACCTGGGCGCACCGGCCCAACGAACGCGATGGCAGATAGCCGAATATCTTGTTCAATACCAGAATTGGCAAGTTCTGGGGGAGGCCTGGTGTGTCGGTGTTGTCCTGATCTTCGGACAGGAGAATCTGTTGGCGAGGCAGTGGTTCTGGTCTGTCGGCGAAAGCGGCGGAGAGAGGGCGGTCAAAGGCCTGGCGGCCTGCGCCTGGCTGCTGTGTTTTACCGGGTTGTGATGATGTCTGTGTTGAAGGTGAGTGCCGGTGTTCGGGGCCACTGTCTGCCAGTCGATTTATCATTGTTGGGTAGCCGGTGCTGTTTCAGTGGAGTCTGTGCTATGAGACACACAAAGCGGGCCAGGGTTCCCATCGACGTCCCCATCGACCAGGGGAGCAGCACTCTGCGATCAGCACGCAGGAGGGGCAACGGGAAAGGGCTCTCACAGCAGTTTGCACCCCTGTTCTTTCTGATCGTCCTGGGCCGCGACCAGCTGCAGCGGGATGGGTAGCGTCTGCATGGAGCCCAACAGCAAGGACAGCCCATCCGGGCTGGCGGCGTCAGGGCCGTTTATGCTTGCCTTGATGGGCATGCAACTTTTGGTGACGAGCTTTCCCTGGCTGTCTGGCCCATAAACCTGCAGTGACCGCCCCGGATTTTCTACTGATGTGCAGACAAGATCACCGTGTTGTAGCAGGCAGAATTGGGGAGGATATTGCTGGCCCGGTTTCCATTGACGCTGTACGACATGCTGCCATCCCTCGGCAGGGTCCTGATACCAGATGTTCAAGCAATCATCGGTTCTCCATGCCAGGATGCGCCCACTTGACGATAATCGCATGTGTTTCAGGCTGTCGTTGGCAGAAGTATACGATGCTGGCGGTATTTCCAGTCGCGGCCCATGTTGCCACTGGTCGTCGGCATCGCAGTAAAAGATCTGAGCCTGCCAGGGGGAAGTGGACAGTGCCAACTGTTTTCCATCGCAGCGGAAAGCGACCTGTTGTTTGAGGTTGCGTTCGGGGTTGCAGTGACAGCTGGGCACAACCAGTTGTTCCTGAAATCGGTGTTGTGCATCCAGTTTCCACAGGCGAGCCTGCTTGTCGGCGAAAACTCCCAGTAGAGAATGGCCGCCCGGGCTGTAGACAATTCCGGTCAGACTGCTGTTGTGCAAGGGGAGTACCGCGTGCTGGCGGTTCCACGGCGCCGGGCGGGAACTGTTGAGCCCTGTGTGCCAGATGTCTATTTTATTGATGACAGGGTCAGGGGCTTCCGACTGTCTGCTCGTTGTCAGCGCCAGTTGGCACGACTGCAGATCCGCTGCCCAATTGAAATCCGTCATCGCGTCCCAGAGTCGGGGGGCAAGCCTTACTGTCATTATTGTATTCCAACTCCTGCCATCCCCAGTGCGGCGGCAAAACAGGACGAGGGGTGAAAATCTGAACTCTTCCCGTGAACTGTTGGCCATGATGATCTGATCACCATTGGCCATGGAGTAAAGGTGGTACAGGTCCGACTGGGGAGTGCTGCACACAAGAGTGCCGTGCCAGGTGTGATTGTCTGACGCCTTGCTCCATGCCAGAACATTCGCGCCACTAACGCCAAGAAGCGTGTCCGGTGGCATGGAGGTGAACCGGAGCTGCGCGACAGGTGGGTCTGGCTCAGGGGACTGCGGACATCTTTGCCAGACACCGTTCTCCCAGCCGTAGAGTCTCAGCTGAGCGGAGGATTCTGTTGGGAGCTGACATGAGACAGCCAGCCAGCGACTGCAGGGACTGAAGGCAGAGCTGAAGACTTCTGCATGTGATACGTCACCAGCTGGCCAATCGAGAGGGGCAGGACGCAGCCGCAGCTCAGGGGCCTGGCTGAGCTGGTGGTGCAGGGCGGCGTGCGCCAGACTGGATTGCAGATCACAGACACTGGGCAGCTGGTGCCCTTGCGCCCTGTCCTGCCGGATAGCAGCAGATCTGTGTTCCTGCTGCTGGAGCTGCGTCAGGGGGTATAAAAACGGGCTGTTCCCGTCTTGTAGAAAAGGTTGGGTGCGACTGCTGAATCCGCGCGCCAGGTGTGAATCTGCCTGGCATGACAGGGGGTTTTCGTGCAGCCAGAGAGCAATTCTTGCCTGAAGCCTGGGCAGGCAGGCGTGCCAGTGGTGGCAGACCCGGGCACACTGGCTCAAGGCGTGCGACGGCAGGTGGCTGAATATTTTTTTCAGCACCAGAGCGGGCAGATTCTGGGCGGGGCCTGGTGTGTCTATAGTGTCCTGATTGTCAGGCAGGGCACTGCCTTCGCCGGTCTGCGGTACGGGAGCGTCTGGCGCGCAAGCTGTGGAAACAGGGCGGCCAAAGGCCCAGAGGTCAGGGCGTGCGGTTGGCTGTTGTGTTTCCGTTCGCTCACGCGATGCGCCTGGCGCTGCAGGCGGGTGGCCGGGGCCAGGCGCCCTGTCTGAATGGCGATGAATCATGTGACGAGGTTCCGGGCTGTTTCAGCGGAGTGAGACACGCAGGCCGGGTAAAGGTTCCCACGGCATCGTTCCTCGTGCTGTCCGGAGCGCAAGCGCGACAGGAAGAGAGTTCTCACAGCAGTCTGCATCCATTATTGTTCTGCTCTTCCTCCGACGAGACCAGCTGCAGCGGGATGGGTAGCGTCTGGCCGGCACCCAGCAGCAAGGACAGCCCATCCGGGCTGGCGGCGTCAGGGCCGTATAGGCTCGCTTTGATGGGCATGCAACTTTTGGTGACGAGCTTTCCCTGGCTGTCTGGCCCATAAACCTGCAGTGACCGCCCCGGATTTTCTACTGATGTGCAGACAAGATCACCGGGTTGTAGCAGGCAGAATTGGGGAGGATATCTCTGGCCCGGTTTCCATTGACGCTGTACGACATGCTGCCATCCCTCGGTGGGGTTCTGATACCAGATGTTCAGGCAAAGATCGGTTTTCCGTGCCAGGAGACGCCCGCTTGACGACAGCCGCATGTGTCTCAGATTGTCATTGGCAGGAATATACGATGCTGGCGGCATTTCCAGTCGTGGTCCATGTTGCCAGCGGTCGTTGGCATCGCAGTAAAAGATCTGAGCCTGCCAAAGGGAACTGGAGACGGCCAACTGTTTTTCATCGCTGCGGAAAGCGACCTGTTGTTTGAGGCTGCGTCCGAGGTTGTTGTGACAGCTGGGCACAACCAGTTGTTCCTGTAATCGGTGTTGTGCATCCAGTTTCCACAGGCGGGCCTGACTGTCGGATAGCACTGCCAGTAGATAATGGCCGCCCGGGCTGTAGACAATTCCGGTCAGACTGATGTTGTGCAAGGGGAGCACCGCATGCTGACAGTTCCATGGCTCCGGGCGGGAACTGTTGAGCCCTGTGTGCCAGATGTTTATTTCATTGATGATGTGGTCAGGGTCTTTCAGCTGTCGGGTCGTTGTCAGCGCCAGTTGGCACGACTGCCGATCCTCTGCCCAATGGAAAGTTGTCGCCGCGTCCCGGATCTGGCGTTCAAGCCTTACTGTCATCAGTGTATTCCAACTCCTGCCATCCCCAGTGCGGCGGCAAAACAGGGCGAGGAGGGGTACAAGCCCTCCCTGTGAATTTTTCGTAATGATGATCTGATCTCCATTGGCCATAGAGAAAAGCTGGAGAATCAGGTCCGACTGGGGAATGCTGCACACAAGAGCGCCGTGCCAGGTGTGATTGTCTGACGCCTTGCTCAATGCCATAACATTCACACCACGAGTGCCAAGAAGCGTGTCCGGTGGCATGGAGGTGAACCGGAGCGTCTCGACAGGCAGGTCTGGCTCAGAGGCCAGCGGACACCTTTGCCAGACACCATTCTCCCAGCCGTAGAGTCTCAGATGCGTGGAAGATTCTGTTTGGAACTGACATGAGATCGCCAGCCAGCGACTGCAGGGACTGAAAACAGAGCTGAGGACTCCTGCATGTGATACGCCACCAGCTGGCCAATCAAGGGGAGCAGGACGCAGCCGCAGCTCAGGGGTCAGGCTGAGTTGGCGGTCAAGGGCGGCGTGCACCAGACTGGACTGCAGATCACAGACACCGGGCGGCTGGTGCTCTTGCGCCCTGTCCTGCCGGACAGCAGCAGATCTGTTTTCCTGCTGCTGGAGCTGCATCAACGGGAGCAAAAATGGGCTGTTCCCGTCTTGTAGAAAAGATTGGGTACGGCTGCTGAACCCGCGCGCCAAGTGTGAATCTGCCTGGCATGACAGGGGGTTTTCTTGCAGCCAGAAAGCAATTCTTGCCTGAAGCGCGGGCAGGCAGGCGTGCCAGTGGTGGCAGACCCGGGCACACTGGCTCAAGGCGTGCGACGGCAGATAGCTGAATATCTTTTCCAGCACCAGAGCAGGCAGGTTCTGGGCAAGGCCGGGTGTGCCGGCAGTGTCCTGATGTTCAGGCAGGGCACTGCCTTCGCCGGTCTGCGGCACGGGAGCGTCTGACGCACAAGCTGTGGAGACAGGGCGGCCAAAGGCAGCCAGGCCAGGGTGTCCGGCTGGCTGTTGTGCCTCGCCTCTTTCACGCGATGCGTTTCGCGTTGCAGGCGGACGCCCGGGGCCCGGCTCCCTGTCTGAACGGCGCTGAATCATTTTTCGGGACTCCGGACTGTTGCAGCGGGGTGAGACACGCAAGCCGGGTGATGGTTCCCCAGGACCTGCGCCTGGGCTTACACCTGGTGCCGTCAGTCATGCAAGCGGGACCGGAGCCGGCGCGAGCGGAGCTGGTCTTCACAGTAGCCTGCATCCATGATTTTGCTGATCCTCCTTCGACAAGACCAGCTGCAGCGGGATTGGCAGGTCGCGCGTGGAGCCCAGCAGCAAGGACAGCCCATCCGGGCTGGCGGACTCAGGACCGTTGATGTTCACGTTGATGGGCATGTGGTTTTTGGTGACGAGCTTTCCCTGGCTGTCTGGCCCATAAACCTGCAGTGACAGCTCCGGATTTTCTGCTGATGTGCAGACAAGATCGCCGGGGTGCAGCAGGCAGAATTGCGGAGAATATTTCTGGCCCGGTTTCCATTGTTGCTGTATGACATGCTGCCATCCCTCGGCAGGGTCCTGATGCCAGATATCCATGTGGTAAGTGGTTTTCCGTGCCAGGATACGCCCACTTGACGACAGTCGTATGTGTTTCAGGCTGTCATTGGCCAGAATGTCTGGCGTTGACGGCATTTCCAGTAGTTGTCCATAGTGCCAACGGTCGCCGGCATCGCAGTAAAACATCTGAACCTGCCAGGGAGAACTGGAGAGTGCCAACTGTTTTTCATCGCTGCGGAAAGCGACCTGCCGTGCGAGGCTGCGTCCGGGATTGTGGTTCAAGCTGGGCACAACCAGCTGTTCCTGTAATCGGTGTTGTGCATCCAGTTGCCACAGGCGGGCCTGATTATCGGATAGAACTCCCAGTAGATAATGGCCGCCCGGGCTGTAGAGCATTCTGGTCAGACGGATGTTGTGCCAAAGGAGCACCGCGTGCTGACATTCCCACGGCTCCGGGCGGGAACTGTTGAGCCCTGTGTGCCAGATGTGTATTTCATTTATGACAGGGTCTGGATCTTGCTGCTGCCTGGTCGTTGTCAGCGCCAGTTGGCATGACTGCGGATCCTCTGCCCAACAGAAAGCCGTCATCGCGTTCCAATTCGGCGGCTCAAGGCTTACTGTCATTATTGTATTCCAGCTCCTGCCATCCCCAGTGCGGCGGCAAAACAGGGCGAGGGGGAATATAAACTCTTCCCGTGAACTTTTTGTCATGATGATCTGATCACCATTGGCCATAGGGTAAAGGTGGTGAATCAGGTCCGACTGGGGAATGCTGCACACAAGAGTGCCGTGCCAGCTGTGATTGTCTGGCTCCTTGCTCCATGCCAGAACCTTTACACCACGAACGCCAAGAAGTGTATCCGGTGGCATGGAGGTGAACCGGAGCAGCTCGACAGGCGGGTCCTGCTCAGGGACCAGCCGACACCTTTGCCAGACACCGTTCTCCCAGCCGTAGAGTTTCAGACGAGAGGTGGGCTCTGTTGGGAGCTGACATGAGACAGCCAGCCAGCCACTGCAGGAGCTGAAGGCAAAGTCGACGACTTTTGAATTTGATTCAGCACCAGCTGGCCAGTCGAGGAGAGTCGGACGCAATCGCAGCTCAGGGGCCAGGCTGAGTTGGCGGTGCAGGGCGGCTTGCACCAGACGCGACTGCAGATCACAGGCAGTGGACGGCAGGCCGCCTTGTGGCCTGTCCTGCCGGACAGCGGCCGATCTGTTTTCCTGCTGTTCCTGCACCAGTTGCGTCAACGGGTACAAAAATGGGCTGTTCTGGTCTTGTAGAAAGGCTTGAGTGCGGCTGCTGAAACTGCGTTCCAGGTGTGAATCTGCCTGGTATGACAGGGGATGTTCTTGCAGCCAGAGAGTAATTCTTGCCTGAAGCGCGGGCAGGCAGGCGTGCCAGTGGCGGCAGACCCGGGCACACTGGCTCAAGGCGTGCGACGGCAGGTGGCTGAATATCTTTTCCAGCACCAGAGCGGGCAGGTTCCGGGTGAGGCCGGGTGTGTCTATAGTGTCCTGATTGTCAGGCAGGGCACTGCCTTCGCCGGTCTGCGGTACGGGTGTGTCTGACGCACAAGCTGTGGAGACAGGGCGGCCAAAGGCTGCCAGGCCCGGGTGTCCGGCTGGCTGTTGTGCCTCGCTTCGTTCATGCGATGCGTTTCGCGTTGCAGGTGGATGCCCGGGGCCAGGTTCCCTGTCTGGACGGCGGTGAATCATTGTACGAGGCTCCGGGCTGTTTCAGTGAGTTGAGACACGCACGCCGGCTGATGGTTCCCACAAAGCCGCACGCCTGGGCTGAGGCTCTGTGTCGTCAGCAATCCAGGCGCGACTGGAGATAGTTCTCACGGCAGCCTGCATTGATGACCATCACCCTCTTGCGCCGCGACCAACTGCATCGGGATATCCAGAATCTTCGTGGAGCCCAGCAGCAAGGACAGCCCATCAGGGCTGGCGGCGGCAGCGCCATCTATGCATTGTCTGACAGGCATGCAGGCTTTTCTGACGAGTCTTCCCAGAGGGTCCGGGCCATGAATTTGCAGTGACAGCTCTGGATCTTCCGCCGATATGCAGACCAGCTCACAGGGGAGGAGAAAACAAAATTGCGGAATGTATCTATGGCCCGCTTCCCATTGGTGCCGTACCCTGTGTTGCCATCCCTCGGCAGGATCCTGGTGCCAGATGTCGACGCGATAATCGGTTTTCCGTGCCAGGATAGTTCCCCTTGCCGACAGTTGCATGTATCTCAAGCCGCCATGGGCAGGGCTGTCTGGCACTGGCGGTGCTTCCAGCAGTGGGCCATATTGCCAACGGCCGTCGGCATTGCAGTAAAGCAGCTGAACCTGCTGCGGGGATCTGGAAAATGCCAGCTGTTTTCCATCGCTGCGGAAAGCGACCTGCTGTTTGAGGTCGCGTGCGCGATGGTAGTGGCAGTGGGGCACAACCAGCTGTTCCTGCAATCGGTACTGTGCATCCAGTTTCCACAGGCAGGCCTGACCATCGGACAGCACGCCCAGCAGGAACTGGCCGCCAGGGCTGTAGGTTATTTTTGCCAGATGGACATGGTGCCAGGGGAGCACTGCGTGCTGAGATTTCCACGGTGCCGGGCGAGAGCTGTCGAGCCCTGTGTGCCAGATGTCCAGTTCAGTGATGAAATGGCCAGAGTCCTCCAACTGCCGGGTCGTTTTTAACGCCAGTTGGCATGATTGCGGATCCGCTGCCCAATAATAGTCTCTCGTCATCACGTCTCCCTCTTCGAACCCATGGGTTGCTGTCATTGCTGTCGTCCAACTCCTGCCATCTCCTGTGCGGCGGCAAAACAAGAGGGAGAGTGTGCGTTCTTCTGGTGAAGGTAGCGTCAGCATGACCTGATCACCGTTAGCCATGGAGGCAAGATTGAGGATCCGGCCTGGAGGGGGAATGCGGCATACAAGAGCGCTGTGCCATGTGTCATTGTCCTGCTCCTTGCTCCATGCCAGAACATCCGTGCCATGAACGCCAATCAGTGTGTCCGCTGGTGTAGCGGTGAACCGGATATGGTGGACAGGCTGAACCGGCTCAGGGACCAGCTGGCACTGTTTCCAGGCCCCGTTCTCCCAGCCGTAGAGTCTCAGATGAGAGGAGGGGCCTGTGGGGCACTCGCAGGTGACGCTCAGCCAGCGACTGCAGGGACTGAAGGCAAAGGGGGCAGTTGTTGGTGTTGGCGTACTGTCAGCTGGCCAGGCGAGAGGAATCGGGCGCAGCCGCAGCTCAGGGGCCAGGCTGAGCTGGCGGTGCAGGGCGGCGTGCACCAGACTGGACTGCAGATCACAGGCAGTGGACGGCTGGCCGCCTTGCGTAGTGTCCTGCCGGACTGCGGCTGATCTTTGTTCCTGCTGTTCCTGCCGGAGCTTCATCAGTGGATAGAGAAACGGGCTGTTCCCGTCTTGTAGAAAGGGTTGGGTGCGGCTGCTGAAACCGCGTCCCAGCTGTAAATTTGCCAGCCAGGGCTGGGGATTTTCTTGCAGCCAGAGAGCAATTCTTGGCTCAAGCGCGGGCAGGCAGGCATGCCAGTGGCGGCAGACCCGGGCACACTGGCTCAAGGCGTGCGACGGCAGGTAGCTGAATATCTTTTCCAGCACCAGAGCGGGCAGGTTCTGGGCGAGGCCGGGTGTGTCTATAGTGTCCTGATTGTCAGGCAGGGCACTGCCTTCGCCGGTCTGCGGTACGGGTGTGTCTGACGCACAAGCTGTGGAGACAGGGCGGCCAAAGGCTGCCAGGCCCGGGTGT
>MPMQ01000052.1 GCA_002238585.1 Kistimonas sp. bin40
ACCGTAGACCACAACTCGGGCGGGACTGAGTGATGAGGGGGAGCTTTCTGGCGGGCAGTTTTTCGTAAAGAGAAAGATTGTCGCCAAGCCAGGAGGGCGGACGCCCCCGCAGGCGAGAAGCACCATGGCGGAGTCTCTGAGCATCATGATGGTCGACGGGACTGTGAGAGAAGCGGGTGCCGAGTAGCGGAGAAACCGTCAAAAAACGGCAACAACGGCTGCAAGAACAGACCGGCGGACACGTGCTCTGACTGTGTTGGATGCCATCGGCAGTGAAGACGTATGGGGCTGACGAAAAGGTGTAGAGTGAAACAAAAAGGCAAAAGAGAGAGCGTTGCGTGTCTGGATGACATGCCCGGCCATGAATCATCGTGTCTTTTGAGCAGGAGCGGTCAGACAGTCGTTAAATTCGAGCAAAACTTCGTCTGGATCATCTAAGCTTATTATCAATTGCGGGTGGCCCGGAGGTGCAAACCGCAGCTTTGGCCAAGGAGGGCCTCCTATGCCTGGTTCCGATCGTGTTCAGACGTCCAGCACCCCGTGGGCAGGATCCCATGCCAACGTCCAGCACGAAGGCTCGTCATCCGAGCCAGCTCGAGACTGGGTCTCGTCTGGACAGCCCCGAAGCGTTGCCAAACTGTCAGACCTGGAACCACAGTTGTCCCGCACTGGCGTACAGAGAAATGAAGACGGTGCCCAGCAGTCAGGCCTTTTACAGGAAAGAGTCGTCCGCAGCTACGAAGAGCCTGAGTCGAGCCCATTGACCCGGACAGGATTGGATCCTGAACAAGAGATTACGCTCAATGGCGAAAAGGGAAAACTTATTTTCGAGCCGGTAAAGAATGGTAATGCAGAGGCTGCCCAGGAGTCTCTGCTGGAGCGTCTGGCAAACGAAGAAACAGGGGATTCTGGATCGCGCACAAAGAGATACGCCAAGAAGTTTCTGAAAGCAGTCAGCACAGCACTCGATTTCGTGATGCACAACCGGAAGTTTCAGGTCGGTGTCGGGATGGTAGGCATTGGTGTGTTCGTGGCACTGGGTTGTGTTTTTCCGATTGCGTTAATCGGGGTGGTGCCCTCCCTGCTCATTTTTACTTGTGGGTTCCTTGATACACCGGATGCTTTTCTTCCCTCTCAGCCACCGCAGCTGCCCCCGGCAGGTGGAACACCACCCGTTGATAAAGGCAAAGACAAGCCGACAACCAGCCAGAACCAGGGCCCGGATGATCCGCGCCCTGCTCCTCTCCACAAGACTACGCAAACCACCGATAGCCCTGCGGATGCCATGGCTTTTCCGGATCTTGATAAAGCGAATGCAAGACGACACCAGGAATCGCTGGACGACCGAAGAAAAACAGAAGATGCAGCACAACAAATACAACAACGGATCGAGAAAGCAGGGGTGGAGGCTCAGGTTGCACTCGTTCCGGCTCCTGTAACCTGCGACACAGTGCAGCATGCCTTCCGTAGCATGGTGGAGAACAGAGGTTACGAAAGACAGGAGCAGTTTGATATTACCACTTATCTGGCCAGCGATGCCTGCTTTGGCAGCCAGGGCGAGCTGGTACAGACACTGGGTGTAGAACAAGCTCGTCAGGTGGAGTCCAGTCTCAATTTTGCAATCCAGTGCATCCGAAAAGACTATAGGCTGGAAGCAACAGACTCATTCCCAACCAGTAAAACCCGAGTCGGAGAAAGTTGTGAGTTTCCGTCAATAGAAGAGTGGGGGATCTTTCGTGATGCGCTTGTAAAAAATTGCATTGATCAGCTGATAGATTTTGCGAACCAGAATGGCCGTTTACCCAGCACTTTCGAAGAAAAGAAGGCACTGATGATGACGCCAGATCACCTTGTGGCGCGTGCCGCACGAGCCTTGGGGCTGCCATTCACGGCCGAGTCAGCAAAGGAAAGTAGCTTGTGTAAGGAAAAGCACACAGCGGCACTCAACAACTGGTACTCAGCTGTAATAAAGCCTGACAAGCTTGAGCAACCGCAATTCCCCCCTCTCGACCCGCGGAGTAACTGAATCATGGCTTCTACAGTCAGTGGAGCACAACCGAATTCGACACCACAGCAGGTCCAGACTGGACCTGATGGGATATACCCCTCGGATGGCAAGGCACAGATGAGCCAGACTGTGGGGCTTATAAACAGCGCGGCAGGGACCGTCGTCAGCGAGAGCCTGCTGGAAACGGCTAGCCTTGATGCACTGATGCTGGCTGTCATGAGCGAGCGTGCTGAACTTCTGGAAACAATATTGCGTGGCCAGGTGCAGGAGGTGCGCGAAAAAAATAACAAACTCAAAGAGGCCAACAGCATTATGGCCACAGCCCGAGCCGCCAAAAAAGGCTCTGGAGAGGAAGACAAAACAGAGATGCCACAGGACGTCAAAGATTTTTTCGCGGAGAATGACATTTCGTGGGGGGATGGTGGCTCAAAAATAGACCCTTCGAGTAGCTACTCGCTCAACAGCACTGAGTGGGATCTGGCCATAGAAAACATGAAGGGCTGGACGGAGAGTCTGACCAGTTCGTCACAACTGGACATGACAAAATTGCAGTCGACGTCAGGGAAGTCGAACCAGACCTTTGAGATGATGTCGCAGTTCGTAGCCAAGTACTTCAGAAGCGGCGACAGCATAATCAAGAATATTTAAGACTGACAACCAGGAACGGGGACATTCTGTGGAAAAGCATCATGCGGATATGCCTGCTGACAAGGCAAACGACCTCCTCACTGACTACTTCAGTCGCGGAGGAACATTCAGGGAACTGAAAAACCTCAGTGATGACTCTATGGAGGCGATATACAGCGTGGCCTTCAACCTCTATCAGGGGGGGCGTTACGCTGAAGCGAAAAAGATTTTCCAGTTCCTGTGCTTCTACGATCACTACAACACGAAGTATTTCCTGGGTCTGGGGGCTTGCCAGATGATGGAGCAGGATTACGAAACAGCCATAGAAGTTCTCAGTTTTGCTTGCGTTCTTGACACTGATGACCCAAGGGGAATGCTGTATATCGGTGATTGTCATATGGCACTGGACCGGCCCGGTGCTGCCAAAGTGGCCTATGAGACGGCCGTCAGCTGGGCAGGAGATCAGGAGTCGTTCCGCCAGGAAAAGAAACGGGCTCAAGCCATGGCTGCCAGTGCTGCTGCCATAGTAGAAGAGGATGATGAACGCCTATGAGTAGCAGCGGTGGCGTTGCCGGTGGCCAGGCAACAAACGCGCGCAGTCACGCCAGCGTCCCCGCTGGCGATGGCAGGGAAGCGCAATCCGGGCGGGCGGGTGAGTCTGCCAACACAACAGGGACCAATGCCGGCAGCCGTGTTGGCAGGGGCTATACGACGGCGAACACTGTTTCGCACAAAAATCAGTCGGCGGGTAAAGATGCAGGTCCAGTTCAGGACAGGGTTGTCAAAATTCCACCCCCTCGTGTCGATCCGGTAAAAGTGGTCACACCCGAGATGCAAGCTCAGGTTGCGCAGGTCATGGATTCAACAGAAATGTTGTTTACCTTCGACGAACTGATGAGCCAGCTGGATGTAGAAAACGAGTCACTTGAAGGCGATGGAGAGAGCTCCGGCGCCTCCAGTGTCTACGGAGCTGTTCGCAAAGGGAGGTCGCAGAAGAACAATCAGGACGGTGGTGGCGCAGGCCAGGGTTCTGATGGCCAGGCTTCAGTGCCGCCTGAATTGATGAAAACGGTGTCTCGCTTGACACAAGACGTGGAACCAGAGCGTCTGGCGGCACTGCAGGATGAAACCCTGCATATCTTTGACAAGGTTGCAGCCATTGAGAGCGCCCCCCCGGAGGTGCTGTCCGAGCTGAAAGGCGCATCGGAACAGCTCGCCCAAGCGTTGGTTACGGGTGATATTGAAGATATAGCCCGCCTGCTGACGGAAATTCAGGTAAAGCTTCAGGATACAAGAATCAAATTTGATGAGCAGGCTATTCGCTCCAGTCGGCTCAAGCGCAGTCAGATTCACGACCAACGCATTGGCAAGCTGTCCCAGGCCATAGCAAAGATGGACGAGGCCAGGACCGCAGGAATTGTTGGCAAAGTGTTCAGTGCGGTGGCCACTGCTTTGGCGGTGGTCGTGGCGGCTGTCACGATTGCGACCGGCGTGGGTGCCAAGGCGGGGGTCATGCTGATCATGGCTGCCACAGTGATGGTTGCGCTGACAATCTCACAGAATACTGGTGACTGGATGACCAACCTGGGTGGCGCCATCAAGGATGACAAGGCGCAACTGGTTATGGGCCTTGGATGGGCCGTTCTGGCAGCAGTCTTGTCTCTGGGCGCAGGTCTGGCGGGTAGTGCTGCAAAGGCACCGGCTGATGTCGCGACGACGACGGTCCAGCAGACAACCAATGCGGGTGTTCAAGCTGCCCAGCAGAGCGCCAACGCCAGTGCCCAGGTCGCTCAGCAGGGCGCCGGTGCTGCCAGTCAGACTGCACAACAAGCCGCCCAACAGACAGCCAGCGCTTTGCAGGAAACGACAAAAGCAGCCACCAAAGCGGCTACGGATGCGGTTGATGATGTGGCGGAACAAGCTACCCGGGTCGCTGTCAAAAGCGCACAGGAGTCTGTCAAGGAAGCCAGCCGGGCTGCTGCGGATGCAGCCAAAGAGACGGTGAAGGAAACGATCGAAGAGACCGGGCAAGCTATAACCAGAGAAACCACCAAGGAAGCCGGGAAAGCAGCCGCTGAGCAATCGGCAAAAGAAACCGCCAAACAGGTGGCAGAAGTGAGCAAGAAAACACTCTACTACCAAAGGGCGGCCCGCATAGCGCAATTTACACAAGGTGGCTCCATGGCTGTGGAGGGGGCTTCCACAATCAGTGCAGCCTCTTCCACATACGAGGGCGAGATGTACCAGGCGGACGCACAGGAAGACCTGGCCTTTCTTACAAAAATTCAACTGCAGATGGAAGACTGGATGGAGGCCATTTCCCGCGCTCTGGAGGAAATAAGCCAAGGGCAGGAAGCAGCATCCGACATGTTGTCCCAGGCACAGCAAAGCAAGTTCACGGTGACAAGAAACATCTGATCCCAGCAATGGGTTACAGCACTCTTACAGGGGGGGATCTGCCATGACATCGATAGTGACACAAGGACAACCTGCCATACCGCCCGGGGGATCGGACCGACGCGTCACGGCAGCCAAAGCAAAGGCGCAGGAAGAGGTTCGTGCGGGTCAACTGGCTGGGGGCAACCTTCAGGTGGCGCAGGAAACGGGGAACAGGGTGAATCACGCCCAACAGCAGGGTGCGCCTCGTCCAGAACTCGCTTCTCCACTGATACAGCCCGACGCTGCCGGATACCAGGATGCCCTCGGTGCCCTGAACAAGCTGGCTGGAACCGGGGAGATGAGCAATGGGGAACTGGGCAGCCGTCTGCAGGCTCTGGCAGCTCAGGCTCCCCCTCCCCGGAATGCCTTGCGTGGAGGAGAGGGGGTCAACGAAATTGTAATTGGGCAAACGGCTGATGGCTTCGCAGGCGTGGTGGACGGGGCTGATCTCAGCGTCAATGTTCACGATAAATCGATGCAGTTCGTGCGTAATGGCCAAACTGTTCATATGCAAGTTCTGGATGAAGATACCTTGAGCGCAAGACTCGACGGTCAGGCGTTCGATCTGGGAGATGATGAGGTAGGTTCACTCAACCAATTCTTTCTGCTGATGTCGCTGTTTCACACCATGGGCGTTGAGCAACGCAAAATGAGCCGTGAAGGCCGCAACATGGCGAACAAGGAAGTCGTTGCCAAGATCAAGGAGCAGGCCGAAGAGCAGCGCAGCGCAGCGGCGGCCAAATTGGCGGCTGGAGTTGTCAGTGGCACTGTCAAAATGGCATCAGCTTCCCTGACCATGGTGGGTTCTGTAAAAGGTATGAAGGCAGACCAGGCCGCAGCCCAGGCTGGAGCTCCTGGACGCCCTGGCGACATGATTTCCCAGCAATGGCGAGCAATGGGTCAGATGGTGGAGGGACTGGGAGAGGCCGGTGCGTCCACTATCCAGTATCAGGCAGGACTCCATGAAGCCCGGGCAACCGAGCTGCGCGCAGGTGAAGAGCAGGCCCGCTTTGTAAAACAGTCAGAGCAGGATCAAATGCAGGTGCACCAGGATCTGATAACCAAGGCTCGGGATTCCTTTGCTCAGGTATGGAGTCAATACCTGCAAACGCAGCAGAGTATTGCTCGTAACATTTAATGCATGCTCATCACAGGTAAAGAAAGATGCAAGCCTCCGGCGTAACGGCACCGTCAGCAATAGCAACCACACAGGCCCCGGCAGGTGCACAGGCACAGTCGGCCCAAGGGAGTCACAGTCAACTCGGAGCCGTCAGCGTAGGCCCTGCCGATGTTGCCTTCTTCGAAGAGGCGTCTATTGCTGTTTCATCGGTGCGTCGCTTTGAAAAGAAGGAGCACGGCAAAGAAAAAGATCTCAGGAAGGAACTGGAGAGACTCAAGGAAACTGTGCCGGACATGCCAGGCATGGAGAAGTTGGACAGGCTGCTCCAGCAGCTGCAACAGGCCAAAGCCTCCGGCATGCTTTCGCATGATCAGATAAAGGAATTCGCCAACGAATACTCCGGAGATCCTTCCCATCAGTACCTTGCTCTCGAAGCGTTGGCCGAGCACTTGCAGGCCCAGGGTGAGGACCAGCTGGCGAATGATATCCAGGATTACGCAGATGGCTTTTACGAAAGCAACAAGAAAGATATCCAGTCTGGCATAAATGTTTCGAGCGCAGCTGCCGACTATGTAGAACAGAGAGGAGGTTCCGTACAGGAGCTGAGAGATATATGGCGTCGGGGGCTTGAAATTCCGGACTTGCAGACCCCTCTGGAGGCTTTCCGCTTTGCTGAGGATCAGTGCGGGTATGACAAACTGAATGAAGGGATCGACTGGCTGCGGCAAGCGCTGTCCACAGAACTCAGTGCCATGACCCACTCAGTTGAGCCCAATCATTTGAAGCATGTACGTAGCCGTCTGGAAATTATCTATGGGGTTCAAACAGTGATTGAGTCCTCTCGCGTTAATGAAAACTCTGTGCAGAAGATGCTGAAAAACAATGTATGAGCCCAGTGTAAAAAAAGGTGTTTTGGTAGCAGAAATTCTGGGTCTCCTCAACCAACGGTGGGTTTCGTCAAGTGATGTTGAGACAATTCCCGAAAAGATGGGGATACCTGCCGATAAATTGGCTATCAAAATTTTTATACTGAACCATGTGCTTGAAGCATTCCGAAAAGTACCTGAACAATACTTCAAGGAAGATGAGCACAGGGAAAACATTCTGGAGTCAGTACAGGAAGCCCTTGATGACCTGATCGAGGATGAAGAGCAGGAGGAAAGCGACGATGAGGATGAGGATGAGGATGATATTGGGATGGATTTCGATATCTGAGGCGGCTCCGGATGCGTAACATGGTTGAGTTGGCTGTCGAAGACTTTAACAAGACGTTGGGCATTGAAAGCATGCCGCTACCTGAGTCGGGTGTTATGCAGTTTGCTTTTTCGCATGGGGGCAGTTTTTTCATTGAGTGCACACGAGACGGTGCTCTGATGTACCTGCTGCGGGAGTGTAATGAGCACGGCATGTCGGAGATCATGGAAAAAGCTCTGGACCTGTGCCACTTCAGCGCGAGCCGGAAGTTCGACACCCAGTGTGCACTGAAAGATCAGAACAGTCTTGTCTTTGTTGTGCACAGGAAATTCGAGGATATCAGCGGACCTGAGATAGAAAAGTGTCTGCAACACCTTACGAGGCTGCACGATAGCTTAAAGTGATGTGAAAAAATGCTGATAAAGAGGTAATGGCATTGAGGAGCTAACCTTACTGCGAATGAGAAAAAACAGAGCTTGATGTTGTGAGCAGCCAGACAGGGCTATTGCAACCAGGGCAGGAAGGAGTGAAGAGATATGTCTAATACAGGTATAAGTGGTGTTGGGTCTGCCACAGAGAAGTCATTTGCACCACAGGAGCAAAAAAGTTTTGGTGCTGATGGGCAGCAGCCAGACAGCCAGGATGCAGACAGCTTCAGCTCGCAGCTTGAACAGGGGATAAGAAGCGAAAAAGAAACCAACGTTGAAGGAAGTCCTATCGTTTTGAAGGAGAATCCGGGCAACCTTGGAGATAAAATTCTCAACGGATTTCAGGGACTCAAAGATAATATAGATGGCAGGCATCAAAAAGTTGACCAAATGCTGGGCTCTGAGGAAATTCTGTCAATGAAGGATATGTTTCAAACACAGCGGGCGATGACAAACCTTATGATGACGCAAGATTTGATAGGGAAAGTGGTAGGAAAAGCAACTCAGACTGTAGAAACCATGATGAAGCAGCAGTAGTGAGTCGTGACTGAAACAAGAGCAACAATAAACAAGAGCAACAACTAGTGGTCTGCACTGACCTCCTACAGGGCTTGATGAGTCAGGGAAGCGCATTGTGTATAGATTCAGGATAATACTATGGGGGCTATGCCTCCTTCTGCTGTCAGGCTGCAAGGTCCAGCTGTATACCGGCCTGACAGAAAAGGAAGGGAACGATATGCTGGCCATTTTGCTGGATAATGACATACCGGCAGACAAGTCCATCAACAAGGATGGGGTGGTCACTTTGACAGTGGGGCAGGATAAAGTATCCAGGGCCATACGCTTGCTGCGAAGTAACGGGTTCCCCAAAGATCGCTTCTCATCAATCAGTGATATCTTCCCGAAAGACAGCCTGATCTCCTCGCCTGTTGAGGAAAAGGCGCGCTACACCTATTCCATGTCACAAGAATTGTCCGCGACCATGTCTCTTATCGATGGCGTTCTGACGGCCCGTGTGCATGTTGTGCTGCCGCAGGAAAGTGCTGTCAGTGGTTCCGACAGTTTTCCGTCCTCAGCATCTGTGTTTATAAAGTACACGCCAGAACTGGAGCTGGCCGGCTTTATTCCCAAAGTCAAGACGCTTGTTGCCAACAGTATCGAAGGACTGTCACTCGACAAAATTACAGTGTCTCTTTTTCCTGCGTCACAAACGGCGGGTGACAGCACCCTGCTTCCTCAGGAAATGGGTACCTTCTTGTCGCTGGATGTCTCTTCAGAGTCCTCATCACGACTCCATCTTATCTTCGGAACGCTTGCTGCCCTGCTCGTGCTGACACTGGCCGGCTGTGGGTACCTGTTCTGGTTGTGGTGGAGAACGCGTACAACACGCAGCAACCTGGTTGTTGCCGATACTACGGCCGAGACCATAGTGGCAGACAAGGCAGAGCTGGGACAGGTGTAAAATCGCATGATAGAAGATAGCCAACTGGAGTCGATAATAGCGTTTAATTTCGCTCCTGCGGAATATGCCGATGAGTCCTGGTTAGCCGGTTTGCCTCACGGCAGTGTGCTGAAATGGTTGCAATCTGATACAACAGGATTGCCGTGGATTTCCCGATACATTCTGGAAAGCCACGGTCTCCTGGAGAAGTTGGATGTTGACTTTTCGCGCCAGGAAAAGCGGCTGGCTCTGATGAAGAGGCAGCACCTGTCTTCCATTGTGTTTCATGCGGGCCTGGCTTTGAACGCCCCCCTTCTCAAGGGGATTTTGAAGCGCCAGGAACGCAATATGGTGGGCGAGTGCCTGGGGCATGAGAACTATTGCTATGCGATAAAGAAAGGTCCCTTTGTAGCAGGCACTCTTGTACAGAAGTTCAATGCCACCTACACCATCAACTGGAATCATCCCGAAGAATTGAGAAAACATATATTCCGTACAGGCGTCAGGCTGTTGGGTGCTGTATACAGCAAGGAGTCTGATGCTTTCCAAAAAAGGCTGCTTTTCAAGCTTCCGATACAAGGCAAGGAGTATTTCTACGCAGGTGGTGCTGCAGGGTACCCGGAAGAAATAGCCCAGCTTGGAAGTGCCATGCTACGTAAACTGATGAAAGAATTAGGCCCATGAAACTGCGAATTGTATCGATCAATCCCTATGGATTGCACTTGCATCCAGGGCAGAAAGTTATCAAAGCAGCAGACTACACCGTTGTTGAAAAATCGGCATCGCTCATCGCGAGTGCCAAACAGCAGGCTCGAGCAATCAGGGACAAATCCACCCAGGCATTTGAAGAAGAAAAGCGACGTGGGTATGAAGATGGCCTGGCCCAAAGTCGCATGGAGCAGTCTGAGCACATGCTGAGAATGGTCGATCAGTCCATAAATTACCTCAAGGAAGTAGAAGATTCCCTGGCAAATATTCTTATGATGGCTGTGAAGAAAATAATTGATAACTATAACGACAGAGACATGGTTGTTGGTTTGATAAAGAGCGGGCTCAACCATGTGCGTAATGAGCGGCAGGTGACAGTCAGAGTGCCGCCTTCTCAATTCACTCACGTCAAGGATAAAATTGCAGATATTCTTGTCGATTACAAAGGAATAGGGGTTCTCACTCCCGTATCGGATCCTCGGCTGAAATCGGGAAGCTGTATACTGGAAAGTAAGCTTGGTGTTGTCGATGCCAGCGTCGATGTCCAGTTGAAAGCCTTGCAGAAGAGATTTGCCCGGCTGACAGCGCAACCCATGGACGCCTCGGATACGAAGGATGCCAGCCAGGCTTGCGGCAACTCTGTTTGACGAGAGAGCCCCGTTTCGGTTTCAGGAATGGGGCTTGCTGTCTTTCGGAGAAGCTGCGGGAGGGCACCGTCTGGCTTATGGAGTCCTGCAAAATATTCCTGCCAGACCCCGGTTTTGGCAGCAGTTTTATGTGCTCGCGTTTTATCAGGAGTAGCGCTGTGACTGATCGCGACACAGGGCGCATCCATTATCATGCAGTGCTTATTTTTTCAGGAAACCTTCAATGACGCCCCTCCACTGAGAATTGTCACTTGTGACTCATTGGCCTTGCGAATTTTCTGACATTCGTGTCACGCTTGGCTACCAAAACCTGGGCCGCTTCCGGCACAGCAGCGATATGTCAAGCAGTTGTGATCAAGTTCCAGCGACATGCAGAAGTGGATTTTTGAGAGGCTGAGAGATACCTGTCTGAATTATGAGTGCGTTCCTGACTCTGACCTCTTTGAATATAGAGGTGGCAGGTTTGTTTATGAAGCTGCGGTTGGTTAATTTATTGCTTTTCCCCATCTCCGCCACGTAAAATGACGCAGCTTTTCTTTGCGGTTGATGCCGAATCCTGAGAATACACTGACAAAAGCGGCTGGAAATTAATGCGTCCACTTATTGCCATACAAAAAAACGAACCCATATTAAAGGGTGACCACTATCATGTCCCTGATACAAGAAAAGATGTCGCAGGTGATGTCAAAAGCCTTTGCTTTTTGCGCAGATCTATTAAAAAAGTGGAGAACGGAACAAAACCAAAAGAGTTTGATCAGCCGCATAAGCTTGGTGTTCATATGCGTGCTGTCTTTGACGCAAGGAGACAGGATGTCGATAACCAAAGAAATAGAAGTCTGCTCAAGGTTATCCAATCTGTAAGCCTGAGGTCTTTAGCCGATACGCAGGAAAAGAACAAGTTGCGTGATCTCAAAGATAGCAAATTTACTATGGTGGGAGATTGGTGTGCTACTGCTGACACAGCAGGAAGTAACAAGCTGTTGAATTCCTCCTTATCCTGCCGCAGTCGAACCCCAAGGTGGAATTTCGTGGGCAGGAGCGTGCCTGTCGGGATGGTGGCGACGAAAAAGGGTTCAAGGGAAGGCGGATCCAGGAGCTTGTCAGCCAGTTCCGGCGCAGACACAGCTGCTCTTGAGAGGAGCGAGCAGAAAGCTGTGCCCTACCGAGGAAATGGAGAGACAAGACCGCCGTCACTTCCTTCCAGCCCCGCTGGTACTACAAAGGTTGGTTTTTGTACGGATGTGCATGTTTCCGGGAGGAAGAGCGAAGAGAGGGCGGTGACAGACAAATCCAGGAGCCTGCCGCCCGAATCCGACACGCAACCTGGGGTAGCTGATGCGCAGGAGATACAAGAGACAGCTGGATTCCACAAAGGGAATGAAGGGGAAGGAAGCCGGTCAATCTTTTCGGCCCCTGCTGACACTGGTGAGACTGGTGAGACTGGTGAGACTGGCGAGACTGATGATGTACAGGCTTCCGTGATGCTGGAGGAAAAGGTCTCGGGGACGGAAATCCCCGGCAACTTGCCGCCCGGATCCGACACGCAACCTGGGATAACTGGTGGACCTGAGGAACAGGAGGCAGATGACTTTCACGAGAGAGGTGAGGAGATAAAGGCCCTGCCAACCTCTCCTGGCCCTGTCATCACCAAGGCTGTGTCAGGTTGTTCTTTCCAGAAAAAACCCCCCATGGCTGATCTGCCTGAGTCGGGGGAGGCAGACGTTCATCCTGGGAAGCCGGAGATGAAAGATGCTCATCCGCAGACAGTTTCCTCCCAGGTAGTTAATCGACGCCCACTCCCAGAAGCGAACCGCCGCAGAAAATTCCATCTGTCCACCGTCGACCCCAAAAGCCTGCCGGCGGGTGTGTACAATTCTCATCCGCAGGGAGAAAGAGGGGCGAGTCACGAAGCACACTGTCCGTCCTGTAAGGCAAAGTCGATGGCAAAAGTTCCTGACGAGATAGAAGTGCCAAGAATACACGCTGAAACCTTTGCCTCGTCTCAGAAAAGAACAGCGCCATCAACGAAGCCTGGTTCCAGCAGTGCGTCACAGCGCAAGGATGAATCATCCAGAAGGGCATCTGTGGACAGCGGCGTATCAAGTATTAGCACGCGTTCTTCTGCTGCTATGAGCTGGAGCAAAAAAGGGCAATTTGCAACCCCAGCTTCCAGCACTGCATCGCTGATATCGTGGAAAAGCGGCGAAAGTGGCAGTTCGCAAAGGACAGGGGGAAGGTCTGAACCTACGCTCAGCTGGGGGCAGAAAGTAAAGAAAAAAGTGGATAAGTCAACCAACAGCAAGGACAAGCCGCACTGGAGACCATGACCAGTGACATGAAGGAGTTGGCACTGGTGTGAGTAGTGGCATACGGATACACCGGCAAGTCTGGGGGGATCAACCGCCTTGAAGGCATGATAGAAAAGCGGTTCATGACAACAGGGTGCCATCGGGTTGTCATGGATCGCTTTTCAGAAGAAAGGCTGTGTTGTTTCTGGAAGTCAGATTCTTTGGGCGTTGGACGCGGCGCGTCCCGCGCTGGATAACATCAGTTGCGCTCTTCCAGATGACTCCAGCGCTCGATTTTCTGCTCGAGTTCCTGATTGACTGCTGTCAGCTTGGCCAGAGCAGATTGCACAGCGGTGCTGTCTCTCTTGTAGAAGTCGGGCGCAGCGGCCTCCTGCTGTAGACGAGACAGCTCTTGTTCCAGCCTGTCTATTTCCTCCGGCAACGCGGCCAGCTCCTTGCGCTGGGCGTAGGTCAGGCCTGAAGTGCTCTTTGCTGTGCGGCTGTGTGCGCGGCGCTGAGGTGTTGTTTGTGATGGCGGTGCTGTTTGCTCAGCAAAAGAGGCCTGATTATCAGAGGATGTGAGTTTCGTGAGATCGCCCCCCTGGCGCAGCCAGTCCTTGAAGCCACCGATATATTCACGAACCTGACCATTCCCCTCAAAGACAAGGACGCTACCGACGACATTGTCCAGAAAATCCCTGTCGTGACTGACCAGCAGCACTGTTCCTGGAAAGGTCACCAGAGTGCTTTCCAGTAGCTCCAGGGTTTCTGCATCCAGGTCGTTGGTTGGTTCATCGAGCACCAGCAGATTGGCTGGCTTGCTGAACAGCTGGGCCAGAAGCAGGCGATTACGTTCACCACCAGACAACACTTTGACTGGTACTCTGGCTCGTTCGGGAGGGAACAGAAAGTCTTCAAGATAACTGATGACGTGTCGATCCCGCCCTCCTGTACATATGCGTTCCCGCCCTTGGGCCACGACATCCATCACCCGGGCTTCGGTATCAAGGCTGGCCCGGAGCTGGTCAAAAAAAACAGTCTGAAGGCCGGTTCCCCTGATCACCTGACCGCTTTGGGGGCTGATGCGGCCAAGGAGAATATCCAGCAGGGTGGATTTGCCTGCACCGTTGGCACCAATGAGGCCCACCTTGTCGCCTCGCATAAGGGTAAAGTCCAGGCCGTCGATCAATATGTTGTTGTCGTGCCCATGCCGGATGCCGATGGTCTCCAGAACCCGCTTGCCAGCCTTGATGTCGCTGACCGCCAGCTGCATGCGAGTCTGCCCCTGATGTTCGCGCCGAGCCTGGCGTGTGGCACGCAAAGCCTGAAGCGCTCTGACTCTGCCCTCGTTACGTGTGCGTCGAGCCTTGATTCCCTTGCGGATCCATGCTTCCTCTTGCGCCAGTTTCTTGTCAAAACGGGCATGCTGCTCCTGCTCGGCTTCCAGTGCCTGATGGCTGCGTCGTATGAAAGTGTCATAGTCACAGGCCCAGTTGTTCAATTGCCCGCGATCCAGATGGAGGATCCGGGTTGACAGTGCTCGCGCAAAAGCGCGGTCGTGAGTTATAAACAACAGCGCTCCCCGAAAGGCTTTCAGTTCTTTTTCCAGCCATTCTATGGCGATCAGATCCAGGTGGTTGGTGGGCTCATCGAGCAGCAGAAGGTCGGGCTCTGATACCAGGGCGCGCGCCAGCTCGGCACGGCGGCGCCAACCGCCCGAGAGTGTATCGACCCGGGCATTGGCCTCCAGCCCCAGGCGTGCAATGAGTTTTTCTATCCGGTTGTGCAGGACCCATCCATTGCGGGACTCCAGTTCCTGCTGCACCCTCTCCAGGCGCTGCATGTCGGCAGGCGCGCAGGTGCTCCCGGACAGTTGGTTAGCAAGGCTGTACCACTCGGATACAAGCTTCCCTGTTCCTGCCATACCGCTGGCGACCAGATCATAGACCCGTAATCCAGCGGGTGACGGCAGGTTCTGATCCAGCATGGCAAGGGTGGTATCAGCGCCCTTGCGCACTATGCCAGCGTCCGGAGCCATCTGACCGGCAGCCAGGCGCAGCAGTGTAGACTTGCCGGTACCGTTGCGCCCGAGAAGGCAGAGTCTTTCTCCAGCATCCACCTGAAACGAGGTGTTTTCCAATAAAGGCTGGTCACCGTAAGCCATGGTGACATCATCAAATCGCAACAGAAACATAGACAAAACCGGAAGCACAACCATTGTTTGAAAGCAGAGGACCCAAGGATCCATGACACAACAGAGCCCTGCAACAGCAACTTGAAAAGATTGCGTCTTTTCGGCCTGCCCGTTTGCCAGTCGCAGGTCTGCAGCACGCCTGGGTGGCAACACTGTTGCGTGCAGCTGCGTTGGACACTGGTTGCAAACCGGGTATGATGCCGCCTTTGTCCGGGCCTGTGTCAAGGCCATTGGACTGTCTTTTCTGAATTCGGAATACATTGTTCATGTCTGTTATCCTGCGTACCAGTTTTGGTCCTGTCACACTCGAGCTTGACGCCGAAAAAGCCCCTGCCACTGTTGCCAACTTTCTTCATTATGTCCGTAGTGGTCACTATGACGACACACTCTTTCACCGGGTGATTGATAATTTCATGATCCAGGGTGGAGGAATGGATGCCAGCATGCAGGAGAAAAACGCACACCCCAAAAAGGATCCTGTTATCAATGAGGCTGACAACGGTCTGAAAAATGACAGGGGTAGTGTTGCCATGGCACGCACATCAGATCCCCACTCTGCCACCGCCCAGTTCTTTATCAATGTGGCCGATAATGATTTTCTCAATCACACGGCCAAAACGCTGCAGGGTTGGGGCTATGCCGTATTTGGAAGGGTTGTTGAAGGAATGGATGTTGTTGACAAGATTCGGCGTGTCCAAACGGGCTCTCGCGGGATGCACGCTGATGTGCCGGTTGAGAATGTTCTTATAGAATCGGCTGTTGTTCAGGAATAATCCTTGAGAAACCTGTTTATATCTGATCTACACCTGATGCCAGAGCGTCCCGATCTGGCGCAGGGTTTTTTTGATTTTGTGCGTACGCAGGCAGTTGGTGCAGCTGCGCTTTATATCCTGGGTGATTTCTTTGACAACTGGATTGGGGATGATCTGATGGATCCCTTCCAGGAACGGGTGGCAGAGGCGCTTGCCGCCCTGGCTGCGGCAGGCACGCAGATATTTGTCATGCATGGCAACCGGGATTTTCTACTGGGCGAAACCTTCTGCCGCCAGGCGGGCTGCAAGTTGCTGCCTGATCCGTCCTTGATCGAACTGGCAGGCCAGCGACTGTTGTTGCTGCATGGCGACAGCCTTTGCACTGGGGACAGGATGTACATGCGTTACCGGCGTCTGGTGCGTAGCCCTGTGCTCAAGAGTCTTTTTCTGCGGCTGCCGACTTCCTGGCGCCGGGGCATTGCGCGGCAGTTGCGAACGAAAAGCCGCGGTAATCGTGCGCGGTCCATGGGTGTGTACACCGATGTGTCCCCTGATGCCATAACGGCTGCATTGGCGGCGTATGAGGCTGACAGTATGATCCATGGCCATACTCACAAGCCTGCTGTTCACAATCTGGCGGGTGGTGGTCGAAGGTGGGTGCTGGGTGACTGGGGACACCAGGGCTGGTGTCTTTATCACGATGAGGAAGGCTTTCGTCTGGAGCACTTTCCCATCCAGTCTTGCTCAACTTGAGGCATTTGTATGAGACCTGCAAACCTGAGCGACGGGCTGGTGCCACAGTTCCCGTAGCCGAAAAGAAGGTGATGCGCAGGGTGTTGTGGGTGCTCAAGTAAAACAGAACAGGCGTTCAAGTTCGCCAGAATACGCATGGAGAACAGATGACCTCGCATCCTGCTCCTCCACGGGGGGGCTTGCTGCCAGAGTCCATGATGAACGACTATCTTGCCGAAGCTGAGTTCGTTGAAAGGGCATTGTTCCGCCAGCAAACGGGCCAATACTGATGTTGTCTGGCGCATGGATCCTGTGCCCCTTATGGCAGCATGTAAAAACTTGGCGGGCGCAGCTGTGTAAGTTATCTGTATCCAGCCATCACTTCTCGACAAGCTCGTGCCAGCCGTTGTGTAAAACCGTGTAAACAAAAAAC
Source organism: Kistimonas sp. bin40 (assembly GCA_002238585.1). Taxonomy (GTDB): domain Bacteria; phylum Pseudomonadota; class Gammaproteobacteria; order Pseudomonadales; family Endozoicomonadaceae; genus Sansalvadorimonas. The sequence goes on from MPMQ01000052.1 coordinate 17,012, forward strand.
TGGCGCGGGCCCCCGAAGGCTCGATCAGGAGCTTCACGGAAGCCCCACGTCATCTCCCGATCCGCATTTTACCGGGCAACAGATTGCCGGGCACAGCTGAGGAACTCTTGCTGCTTGTTGGTATCCAACATCTTCGAATCAGAGAAAAGCCCTTCCTGACTTGGCCGTTGATGCGAGGAAAAGCGAGCATGACCCCCAGCCTCCCCCCCATAGTGCGCCGTCCCCCTTTGATGGCCCCAAAGCCAGCTTGTCCTCTGAGTGTTGTAGCCGAGGTGTTGTTCACGAAGAACCCTGAATTTCTGTACATGCTGTCGCTCAGGGATGTGGTCCGCCTGTGTCAGACCAATCGTGAGCTGTATGAGCGGACGGTCCGAAGTGAGATCAGGGAAAAGCTGTTCTGCCTGCGCTTTCCCGGGACTGTTCCAGTACCCGCCTTGAGTCGGAACAACTATGAGGATTACCTCGAAAGCTGGCTGGACGGATTTTCTGCCAACAGGGAAAACCGTCCCGAGCGGAGCCCGGGCTTCAGTCACAACGTCCTTTTCTTTTCCATTGTCAGCACGTTGCAGAGAACCCCTGCGCTGACTCTCGCACACCGAGTCTCCCTGCGGGTTCCTGGAAAGTGCGTGAAGGACGTCAGCTTTACGCCGGATGGCAATGCGTTGGTGATCAGAACATCCTGCAATGCTTACGAGGATAAAACAGCATTGCTGTCGCTGGATGCTCATGGAAGCTGGAGTTGCGACAAGCCGCTGGTTAAACGACATGAGGGGCCTGATCGAATCAGCTGGTCTGCTGACAGCCAGCATCTTGCCGTTATCAGCAATGAAATGCTGATCACTATCATGACCAAAGTCGGCAGTGCCTGCTGGCTCCCTACCGCACGCATTTTTTGTACAGGAGAGCAGCCCTATCACGATGATGAGGCCCGGGAGCACCACGAGGAGCGCTACCACCAGCTGGACGCACGCTATCTCGCGTTCTCGCGACTTCCGGAACCTCTGGGAAGAGTGAGGCGTGTCTTGTTCAGCCCAGACCGCAAAAACCTTGCCATCACGGATACCGCGCATAATTTGCAGGTGTGGAGCAAGCAGGGCCTCTATGAGTGGCGGCGCGCTCTGGCTGTGCCCGCAGGTCCTCACGACAATAAAATTGGGTTCAGTCCGAACGGATGCTGGCTTGCTGTCCACTCGGGAGCAAGAACGGCGAGGCTGTACAAGCAGTACGCGACAGGCTCATGGATGGAGCATACAAGGATCGAATATGAGCGGTTTATCTTCCAGGTTCTTTTCAGTCCTGACTCACGCGAGCTGTTGCTGGCGCTTTCAGATGGTACGGCGGCCCTGTGGGGGCTGGGCGAGGCAGGGTGCTGTGAAACTGAACGACTCTGTCATGGCCGGGGAATTATCGCAGGACAGTTCAGCCCTGACGGTCAAACTTTGGCTGCCCGCTGTCTGGGGCGCCAGGTGGCTCTCTGGACCCGGACTGCAACAAGTCGCTGGCAAGGCCCGGTAGTCCTGGATAATAAATGTACAGCAGATACCTTCTGCTTCACGCCGGACGGCCAACGCCTTTTTCTGGCAGACCGCTCCCCTGGTGTGGCAGGTTACCTGACGTCCTGGCTCATGAGGTCTCATGGCGTGTGGGAGCTGGAGTGCCATCTGACGTTTGAGGCGTCAACAGGCATTGACTGCTTTCAGCCGAATCCTGACGGCTATCACCTGTGGGCTGTACACCGCACGGCGCGGGGTGACCGGGCGCTGGTGCTCTGGGGGCACGACTGTGCAACCGCCCAATGGCGTATCAAGGCGGGTCGGCAGTTTTCAGCGGACGACAGCCCTCAGGCGTTGTCTGTCAGTCCTGACTCTTGCCACCTGGCGCTCAACATGGGGGACGGCGTTCTTGTTTTTCAGCTGCGAGAAGCCGGGCAGTCAAGTGCACTGCTGCCAGAGGACCGGGCAGAGAGAACAGCCAGGGATTCAGTCCGCATCCAGTAGCAGGTGGGTCATGCTGTCGAGCTGCGCTTTACGGGCTTTCCACTCTGGCAAAACCCGGGACAGCAGCCGGTAAAAGCGCGGGCTGTGGTTGTGCTCGGCGATGTGACAGAGCTCATGCAGGATCACATAATCGACACACTCAGATGGAGCCTTGAGCAGGTGCAGGTTGAGCGTCACATCGCCCGATATCGAGCAGCTGCCCCAGCGGCGACGCATAGCCCGGACGCGCAGTGAAGGCCTGGATTCAACCCATGGGGTGTCCGTCAACAACAGTTCAAGGCGTCCAGAAAAAATGGCCTGCGCCTGCGCCCTGTACCACTCCACCAGCAGCTTTCTGATTCTGTCCTTGCTCTTGCAGCGTGCCTGAACTTCCAGGCAGTCATGCAGTAACCGGACGCGCTGTCGCTTGTCCGGCGCCACCAACACTCTGAGAATCACAGGCTTGCCCAGCCAGTAGTGATGTTCTCCGCTGACATAGTCCCGGGAAACGGGCTGAGGCCGGCTCTGCAACAGGCGCAGCTTGCTGCGTATCCAGTTTTCATGTTGCCTGACGTAGTGTTGTACGGCACTGTCACTTACGCAGGATGGTGCTGTTACCACCACCTGGCTGTTTGAAAAGACGCGAATGCAAATGCGCCTTTGCCGGCCGGTAGCGGGGCGGCGCTCAAAGCGAATCAGCCGCTCGTCCAGGCAAGGCTCCACTTCCCGGGCTCCCTCACACGTCTCCCGATCTGCAGAAAGGCTGTTTCTGTCGCGATCCTCTGTGAACAATTTCAAGAAACAGCCTCCTGTGTATTGCCGCTGCAAACTGTTACAGCTGCCAGCATTGCATCTTGTTTCAAACGAACGATCATCATCTTGCGGCGTTGTGTTCCTGCTTGCAATCTGCGGCCGCCCTCCTCTGCCGATGCTGTGCCCGGAAGAGGTCCTGGCACCTGAGCAGTACGCAGAGCCAGCATGCGGTCCCGGAGCAGGCGGCTGACGGCAAAAGAGTCGGATTCGGCCCACTGTTGCCATGGCTGCCCGATGAAGGACACCTCAAGTCGAACTTTCTTGCGCTACAAGCACTAGTGCTGGAGGGTCAATGCAGCTTGACCCGGGGGGCGGTTGTGCGCTCCAGAAAGTCCCGGGCTATCAACAAGGCTGTTCTGCCATAGCCATGAAGTTCGGCCTGATGCCGACGGTAGAGCAAAACATAGAACAGGCGCGCCAGCCGACCTTCCAGCATCACTGTTCCTGTCAGGTTCCCCATGAGATTTCCGACAGCCGAACCGCTGCTGAGTGAAATCAGGGAGCCATAGTCCCGGTAGCGGAAAGGTTTGAGCGGCTTGCCCTGAAGCCGGGCTGACAGGCTACAGGCCAGGTGCCGGGCTTGCTGATGAGCACTCTGGGCTCTGGGTGGCACAACAAACTGTTGCGCGTCAGCATCGGTCAGAGTACAAGAAGCACAGTCGCCAAGGGCAAAGATATCTGGATCCTGGCTTGTTCTGAGTTCAGGAGACACCACCAGCTGATTGAAAGCGTTGGTTTCCAGCCCATCCAGGTTGGCGAGCAGATCCGGAGCCTTGACGCCGGCGGCCCAGATACACATATCTGCCCTGATGCTCTGACCATCCCGGGTCTCAACAGTTTCAGCCGTGACACGACTGACCAGCGTGTTGGTGAGCGTGCGCACACCCAACCGGTCCAGATGTGTTTGTACGCCGGCACTTATGCGCTCCGGCAGGGCTGGCAGCACACGGGCCCCGCCTTCAATCAGCGTCAGATGCAGGTTGCCAACGCCTTGTGCCGGGCCGTATTCGGCCATCATTTCGACGGAATGGTGCAATGCTGCTGCCAACTCCACCCCTGTGGCCCCGGCGCCTATGATAGCGACGTGCAGGCTGGGTTGGGTACCGGCAGCCAAAGCGGAGTGGAAAGCACGATTGACAAAAGTACGGTGAATGCGTTCCGCTTGCTGACGGCTGTCCAGGAAAAGACAGTGCTCCTGAACGCCGGCTATGCCAAAGTCATTACTCTGGCTGCCAACAGACAGCACCAGGGTGTCGTATTCCAGGGTAAGGCCCGGTCGCAGGATGGCGCCGTTTTCATCATGAACGGGAGCCAGGTGAATCTCTTTTTTCTTGCGATCCAGCCCCGAGAGTGCGCCAGGATAAAACCGGAACCCATTCCAGCGGGCCTGGGCCATATAGCTGAGTTCATCATGGCTCGAGTCAAGAGAGCCTGCTGCCACTTCGTGCAACAGGGGTTTCCATACGTGAGTTGTGCAGGCATCAACAAGAACGACACTTGCTTTCTTTTTTCTGCCCAGTGCCCGGCCCAGCCTTGTGACCAGCTCCAACCCCCCGGCACCGCCACCGACAACAAGCAGCCTGTGCAGTTTTTGATGGTTTTCCATGAATTCTCGTTACTCCGGACACTCTCAGACGCGTGTTTTCCACCACTCCCGAACAGAAAGACAAAGACACAGGAGAACGCCAGGTTGGGAAGGTTTTGATCCGCACAGGTGCCACATTGTTGACGTACAGGAACGGGTGCAGAACCACGCCTATTCTTTTCAGGACAGGCAGTATGACAAAAGCCAGGTAACATACAAGTCCGGGAGAGACGCATTGCAGAACAGGGACTCAAACATGAACTGGAAAAATGCCGGTGAAAACAGCTTGTACGGGTGGTTCAGAACCTTGGTTGTTGAACTGGTGCTGGCGACTGTCGGCCTGCGCCAATGTGGGTCGATTCGGTTTCTGCGGACTGAAGTTCATCGCAAATTGCTGTACCTGCTGTGCAACCCCTGGGTTATCAGTCGGCGATTTCTCAATAGTCGGGGTGAGGAAAATGCACAAGGTTATGGAGAAACCCCCTTGACCACTCTGGCTTCTGTAGCACGGCGCCTGCACCTGTCTCCTGGCGATCGTTTTGTTGAGCTGGGATGTGGTACGGGGCGCAACTGCCTGTGGTTGGCGGATCGCTATGGCTGTCAGATTCTGGGGGTAGAACAAATTCAGGTGTACGTGGACTTTGCGAACAAGCTGGCCAGGCGGCACATGCCTGACTGCAAGGTTTCTTTTGTCTGCACGGATATGTTTGAGCTGCAAATGTCTGAATGGGACTGCGTTTACGTGGACTGCACGGCCATGAGCAAGTCTTGTATACGACGCCTGGCTCTTTTGTGCGCAGGACTTCCCAATGGAGCCCGGCTCGTTACCGTCAATGCCGCTTTGGCTGACCTGATGCCAGAGCGCTTTCAGGTAGAGAGCGTATTCCCTGGTCTTTTTGCCTGGGGCTGGTCTGAAGTTCGCATCCATCGAGTAGGGCCTCCGCTTTGACATGTATCCCGACCTGAAAGCAGGGGGAGGAAAGCACAGTTTTCCGGATGACAAAGCCGGTTTTTCTGCGAGAAGTGCCGGCCCGGGGCGGGAGTCAGAAATGCAGCTGCAACGAAAACGACAGGATCCTCGCAGGGAGCAATGCAGGATATTGGGTGAAGACTGACGGGCACAATGTTCAGCGCAGCTCAACCACAAAAGACTTGAGTACACAAAGGTCGGATCTTGTTGTGTGCATACAGACAGTCTCTGTGAGCACTGGGACAAAAGGATCCGGTCGGCGTTTTTCCGACCTTCCTTGAGTCTCTTGAGGAGAGACCGGCGGCCGCCAGGCATGGGCACATGGCAGCAGGTTCCGATGACTTTTGTTGCCGCCAAAATGGGATGAGTCACTTGTTTTTGGGTATGGAACATGCACAGTCGCCAAAACTCGGGCTGTGCTGTCTTCGCGTATATGCGTGAGAAAACATTGACGAGTCAGGTTGGCAGCAGTACTATAGCGCAGCCTTTTGTAGGCGGGTCTGTTAATTTGGGTCGGACTTACAAAAGCCAGTCGGGGTATAGCGCAGTCTGGTAGCGCGCCTGCTTTGGGAGCAGGATGTCGGGAGTTCGAATCTCTCTACCCCGACCAATTCCCTCACATCAGTCTTGCAGATTCTGGTGTAGCGGCGGACTTGCAAGCGCCCGTAGCTCAGCTGGATAGAGCAATGGCCTTCTAAGCCATGGGTCGCAGGTTCGAATCCTGCCGGGCGCGCCATATCACATTTTTTGTCATTCTCCCTAACATTTCTTGCTTGCGTCTGTTGTCGTCTGTTGTCGTTGATTTCATCAACAAACCCCCGTCACTGGGGGAAAAACAGCAAAACCCCACCTCCCCCTTTGTCTCCCATTTGTTATGACTTCTGTATGCTACTGTCAGTTAACGTTTGTTATTAATGACGTTGTTTGGCGGTAGAATGGCGGTATATTCTGACTGCATAGAGCCGCTTACCGCCAAAGCGTTCCTGGCAGCCTTGCGCAAGGCCTGCC
>MPMQ01000053.1 GCA_002238585.1 Kistimonas sp. bin40
GTGCACCGGTCGACATCTGGCAGCAGGCCTGTCAGCGTCAGAATCTGCCAGCCTGCCAGTTGCCGCGTGCGGCTCTGTGCAACATCTACCAGCGGCCACCCAGGCCAGTGAGCTGCCCTTGCCCAGACTCTCAGGCCGATTGCTCACGCTTGTCATTCGACGCGCCCGCCAGTTGCAGCCCGTACACTGGCGCCAGGCCATCGACAGCCTGCTCACCCACAGTACCCGTGCTCAGCCTGCCTTGCGTGACTTCCTCAAGCAGGTGTGCCGCTGGCAGCTGCCTGATCCGCAACCGCCAGGCCATCACGACCTCTGGGTGGACCAGGCGCGCCTGGAAGCCCTGATTGATGCTGCCGCACCCCTGTGCTCCCAGTTTGTGGCCCGCCACCGCTGGGCTCTGGCACGCTGCTTCAGCCCGGCCAGCATCAAGGGCACCAGCCTGCTGCCGGATGGCCAGGATATACAGCTGGACGCCCAGCTCAGCGCGCTGGTTTGCCTGTTTGCTCCCGAGCACTGGCAGCAACAGCTGCACGCCCACCTCAAACCGCAGCAGGAACATCTTGTCAGGCGCGACCCTGACCACTGGGAACAATACGCCAGCCACAGGATCAGGCGTCTTCAGGATGCGCTGGCGTCCGGCTGGCAGCTGCGTTCACTGGCCGGGCACGACAGTCGCACCGCCCTGCCCAGAGATCTGACGGATATAGCCGCCTGGCTGGACTGGTGGCTCGACAGTGCGGCGCCTGTGACCTTGCCCCTGACGCTGGCCGACTTCCATGCCCTGCTCTGGCAGGCCTTTGATCAGGTGCTGGGCCGGGATGCCAGTGTACAGCAGGTTCAGCGGCGCGCGCCCATGCAGCCGTGGTTTGCCCATCGTTTTCCCATGAACAACAGCCTGGTAGACAAAGTATTCCAGCAACGGATACGGCCGGCTCGGAACGCGTTTGAGTGGCAGGGGGGCCCCCCGGGGGGGCGCCCTACAACCCACGGCCCCCGCGCAGGCGGCCCGTCAGGAGGTCCGCTTCAACACCAGTGCCCCGGCCGTACAGGATTTGTTTCTGGCCCTGTATCAGGATATGGCGCGCAGCGCCCTGGCCGTGCGCCGCAACAGGGCGCACGGCGGCCGCCAGTCCACGCTGGTGGAGGGGCCTGCCGGGCGCGGCAAGGATGCTTGTTTCCAGCTCGCGTTCAAGGCGTTTGAGCAGCAGGCCGGTACGCAGCTCCGGCTCCTGCGCGTGGATGCCGGCGCCAGTTGGAAGACAGTGCGGGCCAGCATTGACAAAGCCCGTCGCCAGGGGAGCCTGTTACTGATTCCAGAACTCAACCTGGTGGCGACAGGTCATCTGGAAGGGGAACTCAATGCCGTGCTCACCGGTGAGGCGGCACCCGGCTTTTATCTGTTTGCCACGGTCAACCCGGCCGGGCAGGGGGGGCGCAGCCGCTTGTCACCGGCTTTGCTCGGGCGTTTTCGTCGGCTCGTGCTGCGCGACTACAACAAGGACGAATGGCTGGCTATTGCCCAGACCGCCCTGGCGAAGTCGGAGCAACAGCTGCCGCAGGCCTGCCGCCTGGTGCACTGGCATTGCCAGTTGTGTCGTCAGCTGGAGAAGAAAGGGCTGACACTGCGGCCGGGGGCGCGCCATCTCCGGCAGCTGGGTGCGTCCCTGGCGCATGATCCCGGCCAGGATATGGTCCGCGCGTTTGAGCGTCACTATCAGGTTTACCTGGCACTGGCCGGCACCCATTGCGCACAGCTGGAGACAGCGATGCACACCCAGGTCAGCATTGCCGCTCAACCGGATGGGGAGGCTTGCCAGTGGGTCAACGCCCAGCGCCTGGCAGATGCGCATCCCTGGCAGGTGGTGCGTGGCAGTTGCAATGCGCTGAAGCCGGATGAAGCCTGCATTCTGCTGGACCGGACCCAGGATGGCTGTCAGGCCCGGATTGAAATGACATGCCTGCTGGGGCGTTACCGCTGGCAGGGCGCCGGCTTGCCTGCTGATCCTGCCCCTGCCTGGTCAGATCTGGAAAAACTGTGCTACAGACTGTGCCAAAGGAACTGGTGCCGTCAGTTCTGGCCGCAGGAGCAGGGCGCAGCTCTCAATCGTGCCTTCCCGCTGGATGCTGCCATGCAGCAGTTTCTGTCCAGCCCGGGCAACCGGCAGCCGATCCAGCGTGTGCAGCAGAGGCTGACCGGGCTCAATCCCGGTTCTCCCGCACACTGGCCGGCTTGCTGGGGCCGCTTGCAGAGCCTGCTGGACCAGCATGGGGCGCAGTGGCTCTGGTCTGATGCTGTGGGACCGTCTGCTGCCGTTGCTGCCGCAGCGGATGGACGGGTCCTCGGCAATGGCAGATTGCCTCGCAGCGCCAGGGCCGGTGGCAGTGCCGGCAAGGCCTGGAGCGGGCCCTGCTTGATGGACCGTAATACAGAACCACCCACCAGGCCTCTGAGCCCGGGAGCCCGCGTCTTTCAGGACGACGGATCCACCCTGCTTGATCGTCTGGTGGTGCTGGACATGGCCGTAAAGTCGAATGGTGACATCCTGTTGACCCAGGCCCCACCGGGTTCCCATGGATTTGAAGTCGTGATGGCAGCCCCTTTGATCCTGCCCTGTTGTGACCTGCGCCAGCCGGGTGAGAGTTATGGTGTTTTTTGTCCCCCGGACCGGGACTGATGCGCACTGCCCTCGCGTCACCCACAAGAAACCCTGACAGCCCTGGCACCCGCCCCGGTGTGTGCTGGCAGCTGATCAGGGACAAGTACACCGGTATGCACTTCATCCGTTTTCCGGACTCTCCACACCAGCCGGGTACTATTGAAGTCCACTACCTCCTTCAGCACCGGTCGCAGCTGCGAGGCCGGGCCGCCGGCCCGCCACTTTCGCCCGTTGCAGACGGCTTGCTGGAGCGCCATATGCAGACCCTGCAATCCTGGTGTGCGCAGGGCCTGGCAGCCGTCGGCACCAGGGGGCCTGCCGCCATCGGGTGATTGCCGGTGTCGCCTTGTGCCGCTATTTCGGTATTGCCGCGCGTCCGGTTGTCAATGTTATCCACATGATGCTGGAGTACAGCCTGAACGGGAGCGTCTGGCACACTGTGGATCTGGGGGGATCTTCTGCCGCTGGCGCAGCGTGCCAGGGCCAGCAGGAGCAGTGGAATCAGCCAGGCCTTACGCACGGGCTGAGACCCGATGCCGTCCGGTCAGGGGAGGGGGGCGGTGTTGCAGGCGAGCTGGAAAATGAACTCTCGCCAAGCTACGGAGAGATCAATGAATCGACGGGCTGTTCGGGAGTGGTGCTGGCATCCAGTCTTCTCAAGCAGGTCCGCCAGGCGGGTACGAAAGACAGTTTTGATCTGGCCATGCGGGCGTTTGGCTCTTTCTCTGCTGATATCAGGCGACGGATTCTGACCTATGGCCTGGCCGATAACGGCATGTACAGCTTCAGGCCAAACAATGAAATCTGCGTCCACACTATCCACGCCGTTGCCAAGGAGTCCCCTCCTGTACTCCAGTATCAGCTGGACCAGCTGTACAAGGTTTTTGTTGCGGAGACCGACATGCAGGAAGACTGGTGCAGCGCGATGATGGGCGTTGCCTATCTGCTGCATCGCTCTGTCAGACAGCAGGATATGGAAAGGCGTGTTGAGTTCATCAGATTCCTGGTGGATCGTGGCTGGCTGCGCATGGGGACAGGCTCGGACATATGGGCTGAGGACAAGGCACGGGATGAGCTTTTGTTTCTCAATGACATGGAGTCTGATGTTGCTGTGCAGCCACTGATGCCCCGTTGGTGGCAACAGTGGGTGCGGGGGTACCTTGGCCGCCATCGGCGTGACAACGAGACTCTGGCTGCCCTGCTCGGTGAGGGGCCAGCGTGCTCTGTTGACTGGGCCGGTCATGGGGGCAGATCGCCCTGGCTCGAAAAACAGCTGAAATTGTCTGGCACCGGTCAGGTGTGGAGTGATCAGCCCGATGGCGTTCCTGATGCGGAACGCTGGCTGCTGGGTTTGCCCGCCTTTGCCCGGGCTGCGGCTGTGCGGGGCAAACACCGGCCTTTGATTGTTGTCGGTGGCCTTGACTGGGAGACAGGTGGTCCCGGCTGGGGGCGGCGCCTGGGCACCAGTCCCAGCTGGCAGCTGTGCGTCAAGGCAACACAACAACAGATGCAGAAGAGTCGTCGGCAGCGGGGCGAGGATCCTGGCGAGGATCTCCAGGTCAATGACCGTGTTGAAATATTGATGCGTTCAGCATTTGCCCGCTACCTCTTCGAACTGACGCATGCGCAGGGGGGACGCTATCTGCACGCCTGGATAAAGACATCCAGAGACGTGATTCCTCCAGGCTATATGGAGCCTCGCTCGGAAGAAGAAGCTATGGTCCTGTTTGATGTTCTGGGCTGGGACCATTTTTCGTCCAGAGGTTGGGGGAATCTTTTTCTGAAACGGGCCGGCCCTCTGATTTGCCGGCAACACAATGCTGATGACGGCTTGATTCTCATGGGGCGCAGGCTGTCAGACGTCGCCGCAGAGTTCGCAGCCAGCCTTGATATCCAGTGGCTGGACGGGCAGGGACGCACGATGGAGGCTGCCGCAGCCTGCGGCAGGCACGGCCAGACTGGCACAGACGCTGGAAGGGGAATCCGGATCAGGACAGCAATGCCGGATCCTGCCAGGTCCCGGGCCCGCTGTAAGCCGGCCCCGGCGCCGCTTCTGACCACCTTGTTGCTATCTCCATGGCCGGGCGGGAACTGGCGCTGGCGGTTCGGATCCATGGTGTTTCATAAGACGACCTGGAGATCTTTGTCATGGAGCCGAGCAGCTCAAGTCAGCCTGCCATCCGGGCCGGCAACAGGCGGGCGGTGGCCAGCCAGCCGCTCGCCTCAGCCCAGAGAGCACTGGTTTGCATTCTGGGCCATTGTTGGTCGGTGGACAAACTGACCAGCAACATTGTGAGTGCGTGCCCTGTCTGCTACGAGCAGCTGGCCGATCGTGCGCTCTGCAGTCGCCTGGCGCACCGGGTGTGTGAGCAATGCCGCCCGCCGCTGCTGTCCGAGTCCAGGCCACGCTGCCCTCATTGCCGTGCAGCCGTGCCGGAGCCCGGTGTGCTGGCGGTGCTGGATGACAGCCTGCAAAGAATGTTGCGTGACGCCAGAATTGACTGTTGTGAGTGCGACAACTGGTCGGGTTCCCCCAGCACCATGAAAAAGCATATTGCGCGCTGTCGCAAGAAAGAGCACCCCTGCACCCAGGCGGAATACGGATGCCAGTGGACGGGGCTGGTGGAGGACAGGGAAGCGCATCTGAGCCGCTGCGACTGGCGGCTGGAAGCCTGCACCCTGCCCGGCTGTGAGCAGCAAATGCTTCACTCTCGACGGGCGGCGCATGAGGCCAGCTGTGAGTACAGACCCGCCAGCCTGGGCACCTTGCAAACGACCTTTGGGACAGTGCAGCAGCTGGGCAGGCTGAACCGGTTCTGTGAGCAGAGTGCAGACACCGCCGGCGAGATTGCGGAGACGGTACTCAGAGAGCACATGGCTGCGGTCATACGCCTCTTCCCCCTGGTGTACAACGCGGTGGCCTGTGCGCAGCCTGCTGTCGGTGATAGTGGTGAGGTGAACCATTGCCCCTGGGACTGCGGCTTCAGTTCTCCTCAGACAGAGCTGGAAAACCACTACCCGCACTGCGCCAACCAGCCGGTTGCCTGTAGTTTCTGTGATGAATTGCATGCGCGCAGGCTGCTGATCGAACACCGGCGCAACTGTGGAGCCAGGATCGTTCCTTGTCCTGACGGTTGCACGGAACTTAGAGACGGGCTCCCATATGCGTACCTGCATCAGGGCGCTGGTCAATTGCCCGCACTGTGGCAGGGGCAGCATCCGGGAGACTGTGGCAGAGCACCAGGCCAGCTGCGGTGACCGTCCCGTACCCTGTGGCTGGTGTCTGGGCAGCCACAAGTCCCGTTTGTTTATGCAACAAAGCGGTATCTGCCTCAGTCAGCGGCTGATAGCTCCGCCTCTTCGTGATGGCCGGCCCCTTGCCCTCCACGCTGAGGCCAGCGGTGCTGTCTACGTACTGCGGGAAGGACAGGATGATCCTGTCTGTATCCGGCTGCCAAGGCGCATGCTGGTAGCGGGCCTTGGGGGACGCTACCAGAGCAGCAGGCGGGAGTATCCCTGCAGCGTGAACCTGACCCAGGCGCTGGCGTTTGAGTGGAGGGGCATGCCCTGCACTATCGCTGTTCGCTGTCTGATGGATGAATTCCGCCTGGCTTGTCAGGTGATCAGTAGCGTTTCGTCTGCCGGACCCTTTTTACGTGGTGAGGCGAAGCTTTGTACGGCTGATGGAAGTCTGGTGGAGCAACTGGGTGATGCTGACACTGAGGGGGGCGAAAAATATGTGCGATTTGTTGCGGGAGCATCCAGTCAGTTTTCTATTCGCGCTATCAACGCCATTGTCAGAGCAGAGCAGGAGGAGGCACTGTTCCTGCACCTGGGACCGCTGGAGGAGGATTGGGAGGCCGAGCCAGGGGCCCGTGAGGCAGGGGACGATGTCGCTTGAAGTTGGTGCGGGCATGCTCCTACAATGCATGGCCCCCTGCGATGAAGTCTGTGGTGGCTGGCGTGCATCTATTCACTGGAAAAACAGAGAGAGAGCAATGAACAAGGAATTTGAGGGCAAGAAGTTGCTGGTCGTTGGTGGATCCAGCGGCATAGGGCTGAAAACAGCCAGCGCCGTCATGAGTGAGGGCGGTAGTGCGGTGATTGTTGGTCATCGTCCTGAGAAACTCAAACAGGCTCATGAAGAGCTGTCGGCTCTGGGCGAGGTCTCGACAATACAAGCGGACCTTTCCAGCAAAGAAGGCCGGGACGCCTTGCTCAAGACGATTGATGACGACCATAGCGATGTTGATTTGCTGGTGAATGCTGCCGGTGTGTTCTTTCCCAAGCCGTTCCTGGAGCATGAGGAGAGTGACTACGAGCAGTACATGAGTCTGAACAAGGCCTTCTTTTTCGTTACCAAAAAAGTCGCGGCCAACATTATTGCCAGGGACCGTGCCGGTGCCGTAGTGAACATCGGTTCCATGTGGGCCAAGCAGGCGATCGCGGCAACACCCTCTTCTGCGTACTCTATGGCCAAAGCCGGGTTGCACTCTCTTACCCAGCATCTTGCGATGGAACTGGCCCACAAAAGAATTCGCGTAAATGCCGTGTCACCGGCTGTGGTCCGAACACCTATTTACGAAGGCTTCATTCCCAAGGACCAAGTGGATGAGGCGCTGCAAGGCTTCAACGACTTTCATCCTATCGGGCGCACGGGCACTGCGCAGGATGTTTCCAGTGTGGTCAGCTTCCTGTTGTCTGACAAGGCGGCATGGGTGACAGGTGCTGTCTGGGATGTTGATGGTGGTGTCATGGCTGGCCGTAACAAGTAATTGAGATCCGGCGTTCAGTTCCAGGATTGGGTTCTCAATGGGGTTCACAGTTCAACTGAACCAAGGCGACGGCCTCTGATCTGAGGCTGCTCGCCCGGTGTGCCCGGCTGGTGCCTGGCAACGGAAGAACGGAAGAACGGAAGAACGGAGACTGGAGAAAAGGAGAAAGAGCCAGATGGAGCTACACGCACTGGTAGATCTCATAAACGCAGAGCTTGAGTCGCGTCACTTCCAGGATTACTGCCCTAACGGGTTGCAGGTGGAAGGGCGGTCTGCTGTGCGCAAGCTGTTGACCGGTGTCACTGCCTGTGAAGCGTTGATTGATGAGGCTATAGCCTGGCAGGCCGATGCTGTGCTGGTTCACCACGGGTATTTCTGGAAAAACGAGTCAGCCCGGGTGGTGGGTGCCAAAAAAAGGCGACTGCAAAAGCTGTTGCAACACGATATCAGTCTGCTGGCCTGGCATTTGCCGCTCGACGCTCACCCTGAGCTGGGAAACAATGCCGAGCTGGCCAGACAGCTGGGGCTGTCGGTGACCGGGCCACTGGATCCGGACGAAAGGCACCCCATTGGCTGTATCGGGCGTGTGCAGACTCCTCTGACGGCTGCGGCCCTGGGTGAGAAGCTTCATCAGATTCTGGGACGGGAGCCTTTGATCATTGACGGAGGCGACCACCCGATAGAGACACTGGGCTGGTGTACAGGTGCGGCCCAGGGCTTTATCAGCAAGGCCGTGGTGGCGGGTGTCGATGCCTTCATCAGCGGAGAGATTTCCGAGTCTACGGTCCACTGTGCGCGTGAAGAAGGCATTCATTACTTCGCGGCCGGGCATCATGCCACCGAGCGTGGTGGCGTCATGGCCCTGGGCCGCTGGCTTGAGGCCAGCCAGGGGCTCCAGTGCCGTTTTGTGGATATACCTAACCCGGTGTGACGGCGGCCTTGCCGACCGGCTTGGCAGCCGGGTTCGGCCGGGGCAGTGCTGTCGGCCGCTCGCCAACCCTGGGCTCCAGGTGGAAGCGTTGGCCGGCGCGCTCCAGCACCAGTGAAGTCTGGACGCCGGGTTTCAGATCAGCCTCCTTGTTCATCACCTGACGGGGTGTCAAGGCCTGCATGCCGTCGATCCGCAGCAGAACATCACCCGCTTGCACACCAGCCAGGGCGGCGGGACTCTTGTCCGCAACAGCAGTGACCAACAGGCCTGTTGTTTGTGCTGTCTCCCGCAGCGGACTGAGATCCAGTCCCAGCCAGCCTCGGATGACGCGTCCGTGCGCGACAATGGATGAGAGTACCTGGCGTGCCAGTTGGGAGGGAATGGCAAAGCCCAGACCTTCGTTGCCGCCGTCACTGGACAGGAGGGCGGTGGAAATGCCCACCAGGCCACCGGCGCTGTTGACCAGGGCACCACCGGAGTTGCCGACACTGATGGCGGCATCCGTCTGAATGAAATTCTCGTAAGTGCTCAGCCGCAGTTGCCGGTGTGTGGCGCTGATAATCCCCTGAGTGACGGTTTGCCCCAGACCAAAGGGGTTTCCTATGGCCAGTGCTATGTCACCCACCCGGGTGGTGCTGGAGTCGGCCCACTGTGCGACAGGAAGGCGACTCATGTTGACTTTCAGAACGGCCAGGTCCGTTTCCGGGTCTCTCCCGGCCACCAGGGCCGGCGTCTCGCGTCCATCGGCCAGAGCGACCACGAGCGAAGCGGCGTTATTGATGACATGGTGGTTGGTCAGTATGTAACCATCAGCACTGACGATCACGCCTGAACCCAGGCTGACGGGCGCGCGCGGGGGACTGGTGGGCTGTTGGGGGGACGGCTCGCCGGCCGTGGCAGGGCGGGAGCCAAGGCTGTAAACATTGACGACTGCCGGAGCCGCCCGGCTGACAGCCTGGTGAAAGGACTGTACAGGAGCCTGGACACTGGTGGAATCCTTCTCCTGTGTTTCCTTGTATCCGGGGGGCCATTGTAGCGGAGCGAGCAGGATGATCCCCAGCATCAAACCAATGAGTGTCGGCCAGATCAGTGGGCTGAATTTGTGCAGCACTGTGCGCATGGGCACCTCCTTGTGCGCTTCAACGACTCTTGTCGTTGTCCTCGTGTCGGCTGACGCGCTTTGTGGCGCCGGGGCTCGACCTTAATATCTTTCTTTTCCAGTATAGGAAGGCTGTTGTTGACCCAGTGCGCGGCAAGCCCCGTCCTTCAGGGCGGGGAGTATGTCAAAAAGGGTATCGGCCATGATGATTAAAACGACAGTGGAAACGTTGTTGGTGGGTGCCAACCGGGTCCTGCCAAAACGATGCCAGTGGAAAGCCAGTGGTGACCGGCAGCTGTTCCGGTAGCGGTTCCGGCAGTTGTTCTGGCAGTTGCTCCGGCAGTTGTTCCGGTAGTTGCTCCGGCAGCGGTCCCGGTAGTTGTTCCGGTAGTTGTTCCGGTAGTTTGTTCCGGTAGTTGTTCCGGTAGTTGTTCCGGTAGTTGTTCCGGTAGTTGTTCCGGTAGTTTGTTCCGGTAGTTGTTCCGGTAGTTGTGCCGGTAGTTGTGCCGGTAGTTGTGCCGGTAGTTGTGCCGGCAGTTGCTCCGGTAGTTGCTCCGGTAGTTGCTCCGGTAGTTGCTCCGGTAGTTGCTCCGGTAATTGTTCCGGCAGTTGTTCCGGCAGTTGTTCCGGTAGTTGTTCCGGCATTTGCTCCGGTAGTTGTTCCGGTAGTTGTTCCGGCAGTTATTCCGGCAGCTGTTCCGATAGCGGTTCCGGTAGTTGCTCCGGTAGTTGTTCCGGTAGTTGTTCCGGTAGTTGTTCCGGTAGTTGTTCCGGCAGTTGTTCCGGTAGTTGCTCCGGTAGTTGCTCCGGTAGTTGTTCCGGTAGTTGTTCCGGTAGTTGTTCCGGTAGTTGTTCCGGTAGTTGTTCCGGTAGTTGTTCTGGCAGTTGTTCCGGTAGTTGTTCCGGTAGTTGCTCCGGTAGTTGCTCCGGTAATTGTTCCGGCAGTTGTTCCGGCAGTTGTTCCGGTAGTTGCTCCGGTAGTTGCTCCGGCAGTCGTTCCGGCAGTTGTTCCGGTAGTTTGTTCCGGTAGTTTGTTCCGGCAGTTTGTTCCGGCAGTTTGTTCCGGCAGTTGCTCCGGCAGTTGTTCCGGCAGTTGTTCCGGTAGTTGTTCCGGTAGCGGTTCCGGTAGCGGTTCCGGCAGTTGTTCCGGCAGTTGCTCCGGTAGTTGTTCCGGTAGTTGCTCCGGTAGTTGTTCCGGCAACAAGGCTGGCGGCTAAGAATATAAAGTCGTCCGGTTCGCGGTCCTTGTTTCTATGGGGGCGAGGGTGGCTTGTGCTGGGTTCATCAGCAACAATCAGCGTGAACTGAAAGGGCTGATCAGCCTTTGTTGCAACAAGCCTGCCTGCAGATGGACATTCGCCTCCGGACAGCAGCAGGCGGGTGCGGGCCGGTTCAGGCGGCTTATACAGGAGACACACCATGCGCTTGCAGGAAATTTTGCACCACAAAATGGCCGGACAAGGCCAGGTCGTCGTTTTATTGCATGGCCTGTTCGGCAGTATGGATAACCTGGCGGCTGCTGGCCGCTCCCTGGCAGACACTTATCAGACACTGGCGGTTGATCTGCGCAACCACGGCCGCTCTTTTCACTCCGATGCCATGTCTATCGAGCTGATGGCTGAGGATCTGCTGCGCCTGCTCGATCATCTGGAGCTGCCGCAGGTGACGCTGGTAGGCCACTCCCTCGGTGGCAAGGTGGCCATGCAGGTAGCCTTGCTGCAACCGGAGCGGGTCCGGGCTCTTGTGGTCGGCGATATAGCACCGGTGACCTATCCCGGCGGCCATGAGGATGTACGCCAGGCGCTGGGATCATGGCCGGCCTCGGGTATGGATTCCCGCCAGCAGGCTGACACCTGGCTGGCCGCGTTTGTGCCGGAGCCCGGTGTGCGGCAACTGTTGATAAAAAGCCTGGTGCGTACGCCGCAGGGCCCCCTCATCTGGCGCATGAACGCCAAAGCCTTGCTCGATAATTACGACAGTCTGCGCGCCTGGCCCGCGCAGCAAGCTTCTTTTGGCGGCCCCGTGCTCTTCGTCAAAGGTGATGCCTCCGATTACATCAGGCCTGAACACCGGGCGGTCATACAACGCCTGTTTCCCGCCGCCCAGGTCCGCATCCTGGCCGGTGCCGGTCACTGGTTGCACGCCGACAAACCCGTGCTGTTCCAGAGTGTGCTGCATCGCTTTCTGGCGAGCCTGTAGCAAGCCCGGGATCCGTGCAGCAGGCGTCTGTTTTACCGCACCGGCTCCGGGGGGCGCGCCCGTGACCGCAGTTTGCGCTGCGTTCCCGCTGATGTCGGGGCATTTCGGCGGGAGACGGGTTTGTGCTGCCCTCTGGATTTGTCAGCATAGGGGTTGTCTGCTGTGCGGAAAGTCACCCGCAGCGGGGTGCCAGTCAACTTGAGGGCGCGACGAAAGCTGTTCTCCAGATAGCGCGTATAGCTGGCCGGAATCGCGTCAGTCTGATTGCCATGCACAATCAGGGACGGCGGGTTGTTGCCGCTCATGTGGCAGTAGCGCAGTTTGATGCGGCGTCCCCGCACCAGTGGGGGAGGGTGGCTGGTCACAGCTTCTGAGAGCATGCGCGTCAGTTGGCTGGAAGAGCAGCGGATCTGGGCCGATCGCCAGGCTTTTTCAACGGAAGCAAACAAATGACCAACATTGGTACCGTGCAAGGCTGATATAAAGTGAATCTCGGCAAAGTCAATAAAAGAGAGGCGCCGCCTCAGCTCCTGCCGCACCCGGGTCCGGTCATCAGCCGTCATGCCATCCCATTTGTTGACCGCAATCACCAGCCCCCGTCCGGCATCAAGAGTGTTGCCCAGCAGGTGCAAGTCCTGGTCGACTATGCCTTCGCGCGCGTCCAGCACCAGAATGACGATATTCGCCTCCTCCATCGCCTGCAGTGCCTTGATAACAGAGAACTTTTCCGGCAGCTCGCGCACGCGGCCCCGGCGGCGCACGCCCGCTGTGTCTATCAGGGTGTAGTCGGTATCCTGGCGTTTGAAAGGTATACGGATGCTGTCGCGGGTTGTGCCGGCCTGGTCATACACCAGTACCCGCTCCTCACCCAGCATGCGGTTGACCAGTGTGGATTTTCCCACGTTGGGTCTGCCGAGCACCGCCAGGCAAATACCGTCCTGCTGTGGTGCAGGAGGCGGCGCCTCCTGTGACGGCAGCTGCTCGAGAACATGTTCGACGAGCTGGCGTATGCCCCGGTTGTGGGCGGCGGCCACGGCCAGCGGCTCACCCAGCCCCAGACGGGAGAACTCTGCCGCTGCGGTTGCCTCATCTATCTTGTCGGTCTTGTTCAGAACCAGCCAGAGTGACTCGCCGCGTTGGCGACGCAGGCTGCGGGCCAGCTCTTCGTCGGCGGCGGTCAGACCCGTGCTGGCATCAACAACAAAGAGTACGGCATCCGCCTCTTCAACGGCTGCCATGGTCTGGGCGACCACCGAGGCTTCCATGCCCCGCTGCCCTTCTTGCAGGCCGCCGGTATCCACCACAATAAAGCCTTGTTCTCCCAGGGCGCCACGTCCGTACTGACGATCGCGTGTCAGTCCGGGAATGTCAGCCACCAGCGCATCCCGGCTGCGGGTCATCTTGTTGAACAGGGTTGATTTACCCACATTGGGTTGCCCTACCAGGGCTATGACAGGAAACATGATCGAGAGGTCCCGGGTTGCAGTGTGCAGTCACCGGTGCCTTGTCTATGGCAAGGCCGCCGGTCAAAAACAGGTCGATTTCTCAATCGAGCGTATTCAGGTCAAGAGCGACAACAGAGCCATCCTCTGTGTAGACGTAGATGCTGTGTCCCGCCACCTGCGGCTGGGCTCGCAGCGCAGCATCGCCAACTTTGGCAGTGCCCACCGGCTGGCCGTCAGATTGCGAAAACACATGCAGCCTGCCTTCCTTGTCACCGGTCAGCACGTAATTGCCCAGCACGGCAGGCGCGGATATCTCTTGTCCCGCCAGCGCATCCTGGCGCCAGACAGCGGCCCCTGTTGTCTGATCCAGTGCCAGCAGCTCATCCCTGGTGTTGGTGATATACAGGTTGCCAAAGCCCTGGGCCATGTGCTTGTAGCTGGATAACTCCCGACTCCAGAGCAGCTGGCCGGTCGCCGGGTCCATGGCGACAGCCTGCCCCTGATAGCTGACCATGTAAACTCGCTCGCCATCCAGCAGAGGCTGGGCGTGGATATCCACCATGCGTTCCAGCTCGGAGGCTCCCCCTGGCGCTGCCACCGTTGCCTCCCAGAGTGCCTGCCCGGTATCCAGGCGCCAGGCGCGTGCCTGACCGCTGGCAAAACCGGCGTAGACAATACCTGCGTCCGTGGCGGGTGTGGGGGAGCCGCGCAGGGCCAGCACCGGGTGCAGGCTTTCCTGTTCCCACACCAGCTTGCCGTTGTGGCCATTCAGGCAAAAAACATGGGAGTCGGCTGTCTGAAGGACGATGCGGTCGTCAGCCGCCTGGGGGGGGGACAAGGCTTCACTGGACACCGGGGCAACCCAGAGCGTCTTGCCATCCGTCGCGTCCAGAGCCAGTACCTGACCATCCCGGGTGCCCAGCAGTATCCGGCGCCCATCGGTACCAGGTGCGCCGCCTGGCGTATACCTTGTTTCCCGTTTCCAGAGCACTTTTCCAGAGTCGGTGGCCAGGGCGGTTACCTGCCCGTGCGCATCTGCCACAACCAGTCTGTCTGTCAGCAGTGCCAGCCCGAGCAGGCTGCTGCCCGTCCTGCGTGGGGAGCTGCGCCATACTACGCGCACCGCTACCTGATCGCGCCCGGGTTGCAGGGCCTGGGAGCCGCTGCTGCCCGTGCTGCTGCAGCCTGTCATGCTTGCACACAGAAGCAGGCCCAGCAGCGCATGAACAAGAGCACGGCTTCTGCTGATGACAGTCAGGGCTGGTCTGCGTCTCGTCATGGGCTGTCCTCTGCCGGGCTCAGATCATCACGCTTCATGGTTACCAGCGTGGATGACCAGCTGCCAGACAGTGCATTGGCGGCCGCATTCTGGTAGGCGGCGTAGGCTTCGTCTTCTTTCCCCAGCGCGACAAGTATATCGCCCCGCACTTGTTCCACCGCGCTGCTGAGGGCGCCAGGGGCATCAGCCGCCTGCAGTAACTCCAGCGCCCTGGTGGCATTTTCATGACGCTCGTCTGCGGGAAGTGAGAGGAGAACACGTGCCAGGCGTAGACGGGTCACTGTGTCTATGGCGTTGCCCGGCTTGCGCTCCAGAACCCATTCCAGCTTTTCCTTCGCCGCGACAAGATCCGCCGTTTGCACAGCCTTGCCTGCCAGCACCAGTGCCGCCAGCTGGGCGTAGATTGTGCCGCCATACTCTTCCTTGAGCGGGAGCCAGAGGGCTTCGAGAGCCGCTTTCTTTTCATCGGTTGGCGCCTGCTCGTTTCCGGACAGCAGCAGGCTTTCATCCAGCAGTTTCTGGTAGAAAGCGGAAGCTTCCTCCGCCTGGTTGCGCTGGTAGCTATGCCAGGCCCACAGGCCCGCACAGACAGCGGCAACCAATACCGCCGCTGCGACCACAATCAGTCCATATTGATGCCAGAACTGTCTGAGCGCGGCTCTTTGCTCTTCATCTGAACGCAAGCTGTACACTTTCAATGACTCCCGCTGTATTTTCCGGTTTTGACAGCCCCTGGTGACCCAGGGTCGGCCAGAGGTTCAGAGGCCAGCAAGTCGCTGCTGACGAGATCGTCAAAGGACAGCTGCAACTGGTCGCGCTCTTCACGCAGAAACTTCACCGTCACAGTCCCCTGCTCTTTCTCGCTCTCTCCTACCAGCAAAGCCAGCCTGGCACCTGAACGGTCGGCCCGCTTCATGCGGCTCTTGATGCTTCCGCCGCCACAAATCAGTTGCAGGCGCAGCCCTGGGCAGGCTGCACGCAGCTTGTCGGCCAGCAGCAAACTATAGCTGCCAAGGTCGCCACAGCTGACCAGCGCGGCATCGACTTCGGCCGCCAGCTCAGGCAGCCGCTGGCAGGATTCAAGCAGCAGGACCAGGCGTTCCATGCCCAGGGCAAAGCCGCAGGCGGTTACGGGCTTGCCACCGAGCTGTGTTGTCAGGCCATCGTAACGCCCCCCCGAACAGACCGCCCCCTGGGCGCCCAGCTCGGTGGTGGTCCATTCGAAAACAGTGCGACTGTAATAGTCCAGCCCCCTGACCAGCGCCGGATTGAGTGTGTAGCTGACCCCGGCCTCATCAAGGCTGGCACACAACTGCTCAAAGTGCTCCCGCGAGGGGCCGTCCAGAAAAGCGGGCAGCTGGGGGGCGTCCGTGAGCAGCGCCCGGGTAGCGGGGTCCTTGCTGTCCAATACCCGCATGGGGTTGGTATGTATACGTCTGCGGCTGTCTTCATCGAGAGCATCCTGGCGCTGCTCCAGCCAGGTTTTCAGGGTGTCACGATAGGCCGCACGCGCTTGTGCTGTGCCCAGCGAGTTGAGCTCCAGTTGCACATAGGGTGTCAGGCCCAGCTGTTGCCACAGGCTGCGCGTCATGAGGATCTGTTCGGCGTCAATATCCGGCCCTTCCATACCGAAGGCCTCGACACTGAGCTGGTGGAACTGGCGGTAGCGTCCTTTCTGGGGACGCTCATAGCGAAACATGGGCCCATAACTCCACAGCCGCTCCTGTCGGTTGTGGAACAGCCCATGTTCCATACCCGCCCTGACGCAACCTGCCGTGGCTTCCGGCCGCAGGGTCAGGCTGTCACCACTGCGGTCTGAAAAACTGTACATCTCCTTTTCGACAACATCCGTGCCTGCGCCTATGCCGCGCGCGAACAGTCTTGTTGATTCCAGCAGAGGCGTGCGGATTTCAGCGTAGCTGTACCTTGACATCAACTGCCGCAGTTGCCCTTCAAGCCAGCTCCACAGCCGGGTCTTGTCGGGGAGTATGTCGCTCATACCACGTACAGCCCGGGGGGGGAGTACAGACATTGTTCCAGGTGTCCTCACAGAAAAAAGAAAAACAGGTACAAGCCCGGCACGGCCGGGCGGGGGCTGAGGGTTCAGCCTGGCAGGACGCAGCAACGCAAGGTCCCGCCAGCGGCCTGTCAGTCTTCGGCCAGGTCGGGCTCTTCCGGCTCCTCAGCCACTGGCGGGGGAGCCGCCTGGGCACTGGCCTCGGGCGCAGGGGAAAGGGCGCTGTTTCGCCACAGGAAGCCGCCCAGTGCCAGTAGTGTTACCAACACGGCAGCGGCACCCAGCATCAAGGCCTGACGGGAGGCCCCCCCTCGGGCAGAAAGAGGCTTGACGCCATCTGTGTGCCCGGGGGGGGTGCCCAGTTTGGCTCCGGACATCTCCACAACCGTTTTCTCGTCCAGTTGAAGCAGGCGGGCGTAGTTGCGAAGATAGCCGCGCACAAAGGTGGCGCAGGGCAACTCTTCGTACTTGTCCGTCTCCAGTGCCCGCAGGTAGGAGATAGACACTTTCATTTGCTCCGCCACCTGGTCAAGCGACAGGCCCATCTCTTCGCGTGCCTGCGCCAGCATCAGACCCGGCCCCGAATCCATAGCCGGGGTCTCCGTATTTTCAGTCATGCACCCTTTCCTGAACAAAAGCCGTGTAAGCCCGGTACTCCGGTGACTCCGGATAATAGCGGGCGAGTTGATCTGCATAGCCTCTGACATCGCCTTCCCTGCCAAGGGAGCCGGCGAGCTGTGCTCCAAGAAGAAGACCCCGGGCTTCCTGTGGCGTTCCCGCCAGACGATCGTAGGTCTGGAAGAAAGTGTCGGCCTGACGCAGCTGACCCTTTTCGTAGAAAAGCCAGGCCAGCTCCAGCGCTGGCCGTGGCAGATTGTTGTCCAGCCGTAATGCGCGCTGGAAAAAGCGGCCGGCATTCGACTTGTCCTGCAGTTTCAGAGCGGCCATGCCCAGATTCTCAAAGGCACGTCCACGACCGGGGTAGTAAACATCTTGCGTGACCTTCTCGAACTGGGTGAAGGCGGCAGGGTAGTCACCCGTTTCGTACAGGAGAACACCGTAGTTATTGCGCACCGCAGAATCTGAAGGGGCCAGGGCCAGGGCCCGGCGAAAGCTTTTGGCCGCCAGTGCGAACTCCCCTTGCGACTGGTAAACAACACCCAGCATGCCGTGTGTCTGTGAAGAGCGTTTGTTCACCCGCAGCACAGCCTCGAGCCGCTCTATAGCCCGGCCGGGGAAACCTTTTTGCAGGAAACCTCGCGCGATTTCAATATTCTTCTGCTCATACTCAGTGGCATTCACAGGGTGGGTCCTGGAGCCAGGTTCGCTCACGCAGCCAGCCAACACCAGCGCAAGAGCCAGACAGCTGATCCAGCACTTCTTGTTCAGGAAACATCCAGACATAAAATTCTTCAGGAAAAATCCAGACATAAAATCACTCGATTTCAAGACACCCGGTCCAATATCCGGACAGGCTCGGCAGGCGCTGAGGCATCAACAGCCGCCTTGTAGCGTGCGCTGCGGCGAGTCTTGTCCATCACAGAGCCCACCAGCTGGCCACAGGCGGCCGCTATATCATCGCCCCGGGTTTTGCGCAGCGTTGTATTGAAGCCGGCATCCAGCAACACCCGCTGAAAGCCCCGGATTGTCTCCGCCGAAGGACGCTTGTAGTCGGAGAGTGGAAAGGGGTTGAAGGGGATCAGGTTTATCTTGCAGGGGGTCTTGCGCAACAGCTGGGCCAGCGCCCGCGCTTGCTGGCGGCTGTCGTTCATGCCGGCAATCAGGGTGTATTCGATGGTGACTACCCTCGATGTGTCCGGCAGGCTGTCCATATAAGCCGCTACAGCACCCAGCAGCTCCTGTATCCCGTATTTTTTGTTGATGGGTACCAGCAGGTTGCGCAGGGCATCATCGGGAGCGTGCAAGGACAGCGCCAGCGAGACATCCGTGCGGCCAATCATGCGATGCAAGCCCGGCACCACGCCCGAAGTGCTCAGTGTAACCCGGCGCTTGGATACACCATAGGCCAGATCATCCATCATCAGATCCATGGCGTTCATGACATTGTCAAAGTTGAGCAGGGGTTCGCCCATGCCCATCATGACAACATTGGTCACCGCCCGGTTTTTCCCGTCTGCCGTCTGCCCCAATGCCTTCACGGCTATCCAGACCTGGCCGATAATTTCAGCCGCTGTCAGATCAGAATCAAACCCCTGCTTGCCCGTTGAACAAAAGCTGCAGTCCAGGGCGCAGCCGGCCTGGGATGACACACACAGGGTGCCGCGGCGGCCATCAGGAATGAACACCGTTTCCACACAGCTGCCGCTGGCAACCCGCACTATCCATTTACGCGTGCCGTCATCAGAGGTGTGGCAGGACACGATCTCCGGCGCACGGATGCAGGCCAGCTCAGCCAGCCGGGCACGCAAGGCCCGACTCATGTCTGTCATGCCCTCGAAGTCGTCCAGACCGCACTGGTGTATCCATTTCATCAGCTGCCGGGCGCGAAACGGCTTCTCGCCCAGCTCTGTGAAAAAGGTTTGCAGTTGCGTCTGGGTCAACCCCAGAAGGTTGGTTTTCTCTGGCTGCACGGCCACCTCCCCGGACACCCCTAGCGAACGCGGGGGCAAATATCACTTTCCGAAAAGAACCAGGTCAGCTCTCGCTGTGCCGATTCCGGTGAGTCAGAACCATGGACCGCATTCTCATCAATGGAGCTGGCAAAGTCGGCCCGGATAGTGCCCGGCTCCGCCTCTGCGGGATTGGTAGC
This sequence comes from Kistimonas sp. bin40, assembly GCA_002238585.1. GTDB lineage: Bacteria > Pseudomonadota > Gammaproteobacteria > Pseudomonadales > Endozoicomonadaceae > Sansalvadorimonas. The sequence goes on from MPMQ01000053.1 coordinate 19,173, forward strand.
GCCCATCAGCTGGCGATGCAGCGCTATGGCATCCTCGCCTTCCAGAGCCGATACCAGCACAGGACCTGAAGTCATGAAGTTCACCAGGTCGGCAAAAAAAGGACGCTCCCGGTGCTCGGCATAGAAGCCCTCGGCCTGTCCGCGTGACAAGTGCAACATTCTGGCCCCGACGATCCGGAGGCCGGCTTTCTCAAAACGGGCGTAGATCTGCCCGACATGATTATTGGCCACCGCATCGGGCTTGATAATAGACAGTGTGCGCTCTAACGCCATGGAGACCTCCCCAGGGGATTCATTCAGTAGTGCGGCAATGGGCAGGGACGACTGTGCAGTTGGCACAATCCGAGCCCGGACTCAACCCGTGTGCCTGACGAAAAGGAGGCACATTCTACCCGAGCCAAACTCTTGTGGCCACATGCAGCGTGCATGGGGGCGACATGCATGTTGACAGCGCCTTCCAGGATGCGATTCCGACCCTCGGTATCTATAGGGGATAACGCAGGAAAACGCCTGACAGTCCGGCGACAGGAACTTTTGCGGGCCTGGGTTTTCAAACGTCCTGTTATCCATGAAAAATAGAAAGTGAAGGAGTTTCTTGTGAATACAAATAGCGTTGTACCCGAGAGTGTCAGCTGCCCGTGTCCCCAGGGCGCCGGTCTCCCTGACAGGAGCCAGGGCCGGTGCCAGGGGCGGGTTGTGACCCGGTGTACACCAGATCCTGTGGTCAAGAGCCCGGAGCGACAGAGTTTTTATCTGTCACCGGCCGCAGACGACGCCTGGATCGCTGACCCGCATCTTCCCACCAATTATTTGCCGGGACGCCCGCCAGTGGAGGGGCTGGTGCCTGAGCCGCCCCCCCGCTGGCAGGAAAAGTTACAGCAGGATCTGAAGCCGAACGACTGGTGGAAACAGGACGGCCAGTCGTCCAGGTCCGTCAATATCTATGAGGGCTGGGTCCTGGAAAGGAAAAGGGCGGAAGCAAATGGTGAGGAATTCAAGTTCCCGCCGCTGAAACCCACGCTGGAAAACATGCAAACCTTCGTCGCCCATATACTGGCAGGCAGGCAGTTCCCGGCGCCTTTGACCGGGAAGGAAACCCGGGCCATAGAGTGGGTGCAGACAAAAGCGCAAGAACTTCTTGACGCCGATGCGCCCTACAAACGCACCGTCCATCTGGCGATTGCGCTCATGACGTTGTGTGAAATTGTAACGGACAGGCAGGTGCTGGAGCCTGTGTGCCAGCAAGCCTCGAATGTGGTTCACAGCCATGTTTCAAGGTTGGACAGGTGGTCCAGACGGCTCGAGCCTGATGGCTGCTTCGTGGCTGGATGTTTTTCGGCTGCGGCTCTGGATCCGGAGTGGGTGACGAGGCTGCACTGGGGGGGCAATAATCCCGGCGGGGATGATGAGAAGGTGGAGCTCTTCTGCGGATATAGCGATGCGCTGTACGAGGCACTCAATGATTATGTGCATGTTCCAGAGATCCTGATTTTTCCTTCTTTTGACGCTTTGAATCTCGAAGATTTTTGCCGTTTTGGTCACCTTCCTGTCTATCCGGTCGGCATGAGCACAGCCTACGCGCTCAATGCCGATGGCTTTATGATGAGTCCCCTGAGGTTCGCCGCGCATGATCTGGGGCACATGTGTGTACTGGAAGCAGGCGACGCCACCCAGGATCAGGCAGAGGGCCACCGGCCATGTCCTGTTCTGGCCAGCTATGAGAGGCGCCTGGCCTGGCGTCGCTTGCTGCTGGATCGGGCACCAGCCTGTCTGGGGTTGTCGCAACCGGATACGGCCGACATCCTGCTGATGTTTCAGCTTCTCCATGAATTCGCTCCAGAGCACTACGAATCCTGTACGAAGGACTTCTGCTCTGGCTTTGTGCTCTTTTTGAGAAAGTTGACCAGAGTGCGCAAGGATGAAAGGGGCGGCTATGACGCCGTCTACCAGGCTGTCACAGACTCCCGGGCTGTCACGGCTGCCTTCTGGGCAATGCGGTTGTGGACGTGCTGGCAGGCGGCAGACTACGGCCAGGTGACAGAAGAGCAGCTGCAAAGCTGTGCCAGTCAATTCGTCAGGGAGGATGCGCCCTGGCTGCAGAAGCATCTGGACTTTCTCAAGAGGCACAGGGCCGCTTTGCGACATCTGTTTTATGAAATCTGTCGACTGGTGGATAGCACCAGGGTAGGGGTGTCTCTCAACCAGATATTTGGGGCGGCGGTCGAGGCGACCTTGTTCAGTCCGCAGGACGAGCATAGTGGTCTGCATAATCTGGATAACACGGAACTGGCCTACTTTGCGGCACTGGCCTCCCCGGAGCTGCGCCAGAAAATAGCCGATCGGACCGGTGCTGCCGTGCCGGATGTGACGCTGTTGGGTCTTGAGGATGTGCGGCACGAACCTGAAGCCATGGATGTCATGCCAGCGGACGCCTGACCGCCCGGCGACAGGAACTTTTGCGGGTTTGGGCTGTCCAACACTATGTTGTTCATAAAAACAGAAAAGAAAGGAATCTCTTATGAATACAAAGAGCGTTGCGTACGATAGTGCCCTGAGCCAGAGCCCGCCGGGCAGTCCGGTCACCACCCCCCTGGACGAGAGGAGAGGTCTGTGCCAGAACCGGGTTGTGACCCCGTGCACACCAGATCCTGCGATCAATAGCCTGGATCGACAGCGTTTTCATCAGCCAGCGGACACAGCCTGGCTTGCTGACTCGAACCTTCCCATCAATTATGGGCCGGAGTCCCCACCATTGGAGGGGGGCGTGCGGCCTGAGCCGGACAACTACTGGCAGGAGAAGCTACAGTGGGATCTGAAGCCGAACGGCTGGTGGAACAGAGACGACCGCTCGCCCGAGTCCGTGAGCACCTATGAGGGCTGGGTCGCGGAAAGGAAATGGGCGGAAAAAAATGGTGAGGAATTCAAGTTCCCGCCGCTGAAGGCCACGCTGGAAAACATAAAAACTTTCGTCGCCCACATACTGGCAGGCAAGCAGTTCCCGGCGCCTTTGAGCGGGAAGGAAACCCGGGCCCTGGAGTGGGTGCAGACCAAGGCGCAAGAACTTCTTGACGCGGAGGCGCCTTACAAGCGCACAGTGCATCTGGTTATTGCGTTTATGTGTGTGTGTGACATTGCGACGGACAGGCTGGTGCTGGCACCTGCTGGTCGCAGCGGAGGTGGGGCCTCTGCATCCGAAGAGCTGGATCCGGAGTTGGTGGCGGGGCTGAGCTGGGGAGGCAATAATCCTGGCGGGGAGGATGAGAAGACCGGGTTCCTGTGCACCGAACAAAATCCGCTGTACGAGGTGCTCAAGCATAAGATTCATGTTCCAGGGATCCTGATTTTACCTTCATTTGATTCCCCGGATGTTGAGGATTTTTACTGTGATAGCCACCTTCCTGTTTATCCGGTCGGCATAAGCACAGCCTATGAGCTCAAGGCTGATGGTGTGATGGGCAGTGCCATGATGTCCTTTTGGCATGATCTGGCGCGCTTGTGTGAGCAGACCGCAGTCGGGGAGATCCAGAATTAATCGCCCTCCTTTCCAGCTCCTGTTCAGGTCGGCTGCAAGAGGCGTTTGGCCTGGCGTCGTTTGCTGCTGGATCAGGCGTCGGCCTGCCTGGGGGTGTCGCAACCGGATGCGGCCAGCATCCGGTTGATGTTTGTGCTTCTCCATGAAATTCCTCCAGAGTCATGCCAACCCCTGGCAATGACGTCTTGTCTGTCTTTGTGCTCTTTTTGAAAAAGTTGGCCAGCGCTCGCAAGGAGGACAGCCGCAACCATGAAAAAGTTTACCAGTCTGTCACAGACTCCCAGACTGTCACGGCTGCCTTCCTGGCAATGCGTCTGTGGAAGTGCTGGCAGGCAGCAGAGTATGGCGAAATCACAGAAGCCCAGCTGTACGCCTGCGCCAGACAGTTTGTCAGGGAAGACAGGCCGAGGCTGCAGGAGCATCTGGACTTTATCGACAGGCACCGGGGAGCCTTGCGGCTTCTTTTTATCGAGCTCTGTGAACAGGCTGTAGTTAATGACGACAAAGTATTGGTTTCTTTCAGGGGAATCGTCAGTCAGGTGGGTGGCGCGATCTTGTTCAGCACTTACAACAC
>MPMQ01000214.1 GCA_002238585.1 Kistimonas sp. bin40
GCGACAGCACTCAAGGGTCGCACACCAGCAAGTCCAGAGCGCACACTGATAGCCCCTTCTCAAGCCAAAACCCGAGGATTTCGCATCAGGAACAGGCAGACCAGCAGACCAGGACAAGCGACGCGGTACATGCGTAGCACTACCGCCGACAACTACGGACTTGGCTGTTGAAAAGCTGGCCGGAATTCTGCTGTCCTCGAACGGCCGCACCTTGCTGTGGCACCGCACCCCAGCCTCCGACTGATCACCTGGCACAGTAACGGCACAGGCGGCTGAGGAAAGAGGCTGACGGTAGGACGATACTGACGATACTGACGATACTGACGATACTGACGATAGAGAGTGGATCCCAAGACACAGCAGTTCGAAGCTTCTGATGTCAATGTCGTGCATGCTCCCTATACTGCATGCTCTGCCCGCAGCGGCATTGAGCAGCGCGCGGCGCAGCAAGTCCAACCCCGGTATGAACAGGGATTTTGCGGGGCAGTGTTTGTTCAGCGCCAGCGCCTCTCCATAGAAGCGGTGACCTGCTCCTGGCCACTAGACACAGGCCAGTTGTTGACGCCAGTGGAATCATGGCCTCAAACACCAGATTTGACTCTATCTCCAGGTTACACGACCGACTGCGAAGCAAGGCGCGGACAAACTGGGCTACAAACAGGATGCGAGTTTGCTGCCAGGAGAGGAGGGCTTGCAGCGCTTTTACCAGCGAGTTGACGTCGCCCATGCACTTCTGCGGTTATCTGTTCGGTTATACAAAGCCACAGGGACTACCGCTGAACGAAGCCGTTCAGCGCCAGCGGCCACTGCTGGATACGGCATTGTTTTTTATCTTTTGCGCCCTATACAGAACCTTCTGTTTTGCAGCAGCTGGGAACCCCTCCGGGATAACTCCCTCGCCGAGCCGCCCTTGTCAGCGCCCGTTTCCCGCTGACGAGACAGCCGATGCCATCGGCTTTCATACCTGTTTTCCATCAGGGGGGCTCGCCGCCAACTTTTCGAGAAAAGACAAAGAACGGGGTCAGGC
>MPMQ01000215.1 GCA_002238585.1 Kistimonas sp. bin40
TATCTCGTGAGCCAGCACCCCGTCTCCCACACCGGGCAGGTTCCCTGTCTGAGTATCTGGCGACGGGAAACGCGCAGCCTGCATCGGGCGAGCCTGTGCTGCCTCGACCATCCGCTTGTCGACTATGACATGGCATTCAGTGCCGACAGTCGCCGGCTGTTGGTCGTCAGCGAGGAGGGAAATCTGCAGATATGGCAACTGCAAGCCGAAGGCAGCTGGCACTTGTCCCTGACAAAGCGCCTGTGTCGTCAGCCGGTCTGTACGGCAAAATTCAGTCCGGATGCCCACTGGCTGGCCCTGAAAGTGGGCACCCGGCTACTGATGTTTGGCGAGACAGCATCCCATGCCTGGCAGGAGTACTGCGATCTGCGCTGGATGCACGCCCAGGCGTTCTTCTTCCCTGCCAGTATTCCACCTCAGGCCATGGAATTCAGCGCCGACAGTCAGCATTTTCTGTTTGTGAACAACGGGGACGCCTCTGTTTTTGAGCGCTGCAATACCGACTGGCAGACACACAATATCCGTCCGGACGCCCTGCCCAGCCTGTCTTTTTACAAAGAGGGCAAGCTGTCACCCATGGCGCACTGGCTTGCCCTTATCCTGCGGTGCCAGGCAGATCTTCCGCAGGTACCGAACAATTGCTACATCCTTGAGCTGTGGCAACGCCATAACGAAAGACCAACCTGGCGTTTTTCCAGCAAAATGGCACTGACTATTACAGAGCTCTCCTGCCCTATGGCGTTCAGTCCCGATGAACGGCAACTGGCACTCCCCGCGCGGATGGATAACGGCAATCTCTACGTATCAGTGCTGTCCCTGACGCCAGACGGGAACTGGAGGTCTGCTTTCGCGCTGCAACTGAGGCCAGGTTTCAGAACGCGTCCATTGTTCCATGGTATCTATTCGATCGGCTTCAGCGCCCAGGGCCGTTACCTTGCTGCCACTGGCAGCGTCGGCGTGCAACTCTGGCAGTACCAGGCCGGCGCATGGAGACCGGCTGCCTGGCGAGAAAACCGGTGTCCT
>MPMQ01000054.1 GCA_002238585.1 Kistimonas sp. bin40
CAGGCGTCAACCCAACACACAGTCAGCGCTTCTCTCATTCCCCGGCAGTGGCCGCCCCTGGCTCTGCGCAGGCAGACCCTGGCGGCACCCTGTGTGCTGGCTACCGGCAAGCCCTTGAGAATAGTGCATCGGCCCTCTGCCAGAACCTGCTGGTGGATAGCTGCATGGAGCGTCGACTGCGCCAGGAAGAAGGTGGCTTTCTGGAGAGCCACGAAGTCAGTCAGGTTGAGCAACAACCGGACACTGTCCAAAAAATGGAGATGATACTCAGCATCCTGCGGACCAAAGACGATCAGGCGTTTCGTGGGTTCATCGAATGGCTGTGCGACTCGGACAACAGCAGAAGTTGGGGGCAGGAGCTGGCCCGGCAGGCTGGCCTGAGTGGCACTGCCGTGTCTGAACCGAGCTGTGGACACCCGGAGCGGGAAGGATTCAGGCGCAGGCCCCTGCGTGGAGTGCCTGTTATTCAGGTGCCCCCAGGGCCCAACAGGTTGGGTTCTCAGGCTGCTGATGCCCCTGGAGACCTGGGGTTTGTTAACACTGCTGTCAGAAGGGAGGGGGGGTGCAAGACAGTCTGTCAGCAAGCCATGGAGTCGGCCTTTATTTTTACAGGATGCGTTTGCGGTTCGTTCTGGGGTGCCTTGGGGGGGCTGATGCTGGCCGGCGCGTCGGCAGCCTCGACGGTAATTCTTGTAAACAGTGAAGACAAAGTCAGCGTTGTGTTTGTAGGTGGTCTGTTGTTGCCGATGTTTGCCGTCGGCTGTGCAACGGCAATTGATCTGGGAATGACGGGTGCCAGACTAGGTGCAGAGTTGGGTGAGGATGTGGGCAGGAGTCTATCCAGATTGCTGGGTCGTCCGGCGGTTGCCAGATTCTATGCGGCGGTTGCCAGATTCTATGAAGGGGGGACATGATGCCGTTTGAACCTCGGCAGGACCCCCGCCGGGATGACGAGGCACCTGCCGGACCCTGCCTCCTGCTTCGATGGCGTCGGGCTGCTGAGGTCGACAAAGGTGAACAGTTGCTGGCTGTCCGGGCTCCAGTGGGCAAAATAGATGTGGTCTGCGTGATCCAGGCGGGCCTCTGCGCACCAGCCGCTGCCATCCGGACATTGCCTGTAAACACTGGCGACTGTCTTGCGTATTCTGACAAAAGATTTCTGGCCGGGCGCCAGTCGCCCCCTGGCGCGCTGGCCTCCCGGGTTTTCGCCCTCGCTCGCTACATGCAGCTCCCCGGAGTTCGGGGTGGTCGCTGGTGCCAGGTGTCCTGTGGTGGAAGCAAGTGTTGTGCGACATCCTGGCCTGATGGATGCTGCAGGCAGGGAATACGTCCCCAGCAGGGGGCTGGCAACAGCTGTGTCAGTGTGGCTATGTTGGCGTCCAGCTCGGGCATGGCTCCACCGGCACTATTGGCTACCCAGCCGACCAACGACAGTCCATCGTGAGCAATGGCCCCTGCCGTCAGCAGGGCATGATTGATGCAGCCCAGCTGCATTCCGACAACCAACACTACCGAGGCTTGCAGCAGACACGGAACCTGGCTGTAAAGTTCGTGCTCAGACAAGGGAACCCGCCAGCCTCCGGCGCCCTCTACCAGCACCAGATCAAGCCCCCGGTTCAGGTAGCTGCGGCAATGGCTGGCCAGCTGGCTGGCGGTGACAATTCGCCCTGCCTCAGCCAGTGCTATATGAGGTGCAATGGCCGGTTCAAGAGCCACAGGGTTGACCTCATCATAAGTCATTTCAATCCCCGCCCCCTGTTGCAGTGCCAGGGCGTCTGGATTGCGCAAGCCTCCGGCGGTGGGCTGACAGCCAGAGGCGACAGGCTTGAGAGCCGCTGTCATCAGGCCTTGCGCGCGTGCGCGCGCCAGAAGCCCACAGGACACGGTGGTTTTGCCAACACCTGTGTCAGTACCAGTAACAAAAAGACAAGAGGTCATGATGCAAACCGAGTGATCAGACGATGAGGCAGAGACAGCACGCAAGAGTACCAGAGACAGTCATGTCATAAAAAATATGCGTTTTACTGGGAACCTGAGGTGCCATGGGTATAATTCCCCCTTCCTGCCAGCACAATCTACAGAGATCACCTGATGGAAATCATTTTCCGACGCCTTGCTGCGGAACTGAATATCGAGGAATCCCAGGTTACCGCGACCGTCCAGTTGCTCGACGGGGGCGCCACCGTTCCCTTCATTGCCCGCTACCGCAAGGAAGCAACCCAAGGGCTGGACGACATTCAGCTGCGCCACCTCGAGCAGCGCCTGGTTTACCTCCGGGAGCTGGAAGCACGGCGTGAGACCGTGCTCACAAGTATCAAGGATCAGGACAAGTTGACGCCGGAGCTGGAGCTGGCGATTCGCGAGGCGGAGACCAAGACCCGCCTGGAAGACTTGTACCTGCCTTACAAACCACGGCGTCGCACCAAGGGACAGATAGCCATAGAAGCGGGGCTGCTGCCGCTGGCCGAGTCTTTGTTCAACGATCCGGCATTGACGCCGGAAACCGAAGCGGCTGCTTTCGTCGATCCCGATAAAGGTGTTGCTGATACCAAGGCGGCGCTGGAAGGCGCCCGGGCCATATTGATGGACAAGTTCAGCGAAGACGCTGATCTGCTGGGTCAGCTGCGTGACTATCTGTGGGAAGAAGGCCTGGTCTCCAGCCGTCTCGTGGATGGCAAAAAGCAGGAGGCGGCCAAATTCAGTGACTATTTTGAACATGACGAGCCGATCAAGACCCTGCCGTCCCATCGGGCCCTGGCGATCTTCCGGGGCAACCGCTCCGGGCTGCTGCGCGCCAGCCTGGTGATCGAGGGCACCGAAGACAGAACCGCAACGCATCCGTGTGAACTGATGGTCGCTCGTTACTGGAAGCTGAGTGATGAGGGGAGAGCTGGCGACAACTGGCTGAAAGAGGCCGTGCGCTGGACATGGCGAGTAAAGCTTTTTCCACAGCTGGAAACCGGGCTGCTGGGAAGGGCCAGGGAAGCGGCTGAAGAAGAAGCCATCAAGGTGTTTTCCAGAAATCTGGGCGATCTGTTGCTGGCAGCACCTGCAGGTCCGCGTGTCACTATAGGGCTGGATCCTGGCTTGCGAACAGGCGTCAAGGTGGCTGTTATCCACAGCACAGGCAAGCTTCTGGATCACACCACCATTTTTCCGCATGCACCGCACAACAAGTGGAACGATGCCCTTGGTGCGCTGGCCAAACTGGTACTGCGCCATAATGTTGAGCTGATTGCCATCGGTAATGGCACCGCTTCCAGGGAGACAGAACGTTTTGCCCATGAGTTGATTCGCCAGTTTCCGAAGCTCAATCTGACCCCGGTGTTGGTCAGTGAAGCCGGCGCTTCCGTCTACTCTGCCTCAGAGCAGGCGTCCCGCGAGCTGCCCGATCTTGATGTTTCCTTCCGTGGAGCTGTGTCCATTGCGCGCCGCCTGCAGGATCCGCTGGCCGAACTGGTGAAAATTGAGCCCAAAGCCATTGGCGTGGGGCAGTATCAACACGATGTCAGCCAGACCCGTCTCGCCGATGGTCTGGAAACCGTGGTGGAGGATTGTGTAAATGCTGTGGGCGTGGATGTGAACACGGCGTCCAGTGCTTTGCTGAGTCGGGTTTCGGGTCTGAGTGCCAGCATTGCCCGCAATCTGGTGGAGTTTCGCAATGAGAACGGTGCTTTTTCTGACCGGGAGCAGCTCAAGAAAGTGCCCCGCCTGGGTGAAAAGACTTTTGAGCAGTGTGCAGGCTTTATGCGGGTCATGAACGGCTCTCATCCCCTGGACCGCTCTGCCGTGCACCCGGAAGCCTACCCGGTGGTCGAGCGTATAGCGGCGCACTTCGATCGCGATATCGGCAGCCTGATGGGCGACTCTGCTTTCTTGCGTGGCGTCAAGCCGGCTGAGTTTGTCGATGGCCACTTTGGTGTGCCCACCATCACCGATATCCTGGGCGAGCTGGACAAGCCTGGTCGCGACCCCCGTCCTGAGTTCCGGACGGCAAAGTTCAAGGAGGGCGTCGAGAGCATTGGTGATCTCAAGCAAGGCATGGAGCTGGAGGGGGCGATCAGCAATGTCACGAATTTTGGTGCTTTTGTCGATATTGGTGTACACCAGGACGGTCTGGTTCATATTTCGGAGTTGTCCGACCAGTTTGTCAAAGACCCGCGGGCTGTCGTCAAGGCTGGCGATGTCGTGCGTGTCAAAGTGATGGAGGTGGATATCGAGCGGCGCCGTATTGCCCTGACGATGCGGCTGTCTGCGAAACCTGCAGCACAGTCCGGGCAGCCGGGCACCAAAAACGGGCAGCCGGGCACGAAAACTGCCAGACATCGTCCTGGAAAGGGACGGCCTGCGGAGTCACCTGTTGCGGCGCATCGGCGGAGAAACCAGAAGCCGATACAAGCGACTTTGGCTGATGTTTTTGCCAATGCCAGGACACTGCGCAAATAACAAACAAGAAGCAGCATTGGAACAAGACTACTGGAACAAGACTGGAACAAGCTCCGGTCTCATGGGATGTTGATGGCGGCCCCTATGTCGCAACAGTGTCTCTTCCCCGGTTTGTTCCCTGCCTGTTTCCCCAATACGGCTTCCTGGCACTCAACAGGACGGCCCGATGGATGTCGGGCCAGGACGCCAGGAGGCGTGGTGGGGCCGAGCAATACTTCGGCCTTCCCGTCATTCGGAGAACGAGTTTACATTGTCATCTGCATCAATCAGGCGGCGCCTTGACGCCTTGTCACAGCCAGACAAGGGCTCGTGCCTTGCGGGCATCCGGCGCGGCATCGAACGAGAGAGCTTGCGGGTTACGCCCGGGCTGGAGTTGTCGCGGGAACCGCACCCCCGGCGGCTGGGGGCGACGCTGACGCACCCCAGTATCAGCACGGATTACTCCGAAGCCCAGCTGGAGTTCATAACGCCTCCCCTGCACACACCTGACAGCGTGCTCAGGTATCTGGAAGAAATTCAGGGCTGGGCCTGCGCGGCGCTGCCCGCTGACGAGTTCCTGTGGAATGCCAGCATGCCGCCGCGCCTGGAGAAAGGAGATGCCAGCGTGCCGGTTGCCCGTTATGGCAGCTCCAACCTTGGCAAACTCAAGCATCTGTACCGTCTGGGGCTTGGCTGCCGCTACGGCCGTGCCATGCAGACCATATCGGGTATCCATTACAACTTTTCTCTGGACAGCCGCTTCTGGCAACTGATGCACGAGCTGGACGCGCAGCCGTTGTCCCTCAGCCAGTACCAGTCGGTCGGCTACTTCGGATTGATGCGAAACTTTCATCGCTACGCCTGGCTGCTATGCTACCTGTTCGGTGCTTCGCCGACGGTTGACAGCAGCTTTGCAGGGGAAGGCGGTGGCCTTGAGCAACTGGATGCCGCGACAAGGTTCCTTCCCTGGGCGACTTCCCTGCGTTTGAGCGACATAGGCTATGGTACTGCCAGTCAGGCAGGACTGGCCGTCTCTTACAACCGGCTGGAAGACTACACCCAGGATATATGGCGGGCGACGCAGACGCCATGGCCGCCGTACAAGAGCAGTCAGTCAGCCACAGAAGGTGCCGGTCGTCAATTGAACGACCACGTTCTTCAAGTTGAGAATGAGTATTACGGTATAGTCCGCCCCAAGCGCACCACGCAGAGAAACGAGCGGCCTGCGGTAGCGCTCAGACGGCGGGGCGTGGAGTATGTTGAAGTGCGTTGTCTGGATGTCAACCCTCTGATGCCTTTGGGGCTGGATACTGACCAGGTCCACTTTATGGATGTTTTCCTCTTGTTCTGCGCCCTGCTGGAGAGCCCGGACTTTACGCCCGAATCCCGGCGGCAAGCGGCCGACAATCTTGGCCTGTCCTGCACGAGGGGCCGTCACCCTGATCTTGAACTCAATGAGGGCAGTGCCTCTCGTCTCCTGCGGGACTGGGGAAATCAGTTGATGGCACAGATGGAGCCAGTGGCACAAGTGCTGGACAGTGCTTGTTCGACCTCTGCCTACACGGCCAGTCTGGGGACTCAGCGGCACAAGCTGGATGACCAGGCATTGACGCCCTCGGCCCGGATACTCGATCACCTCAGCCACAAGGTTTCGTTTGTGGACTTTGTGCACCAGCATTCCCTGCAGCACAGGGAGGACGTTTTGCACAGGGGGCTCTATCTTGCAAGGCAGGATGAATTCGAGGCACTGGCTGCCGCATCACTCAAAGAACAAAGCGAACTGGAAGCCGAAGACGCACCAGAGTTCAAGGAGTTTCTCTCTGAGTACATCCATCCCCGTGATACGGCCGGGATGGATACAAGCAATGGGAACCTGGCTACATCATGAAATTTCCCGAATCCCGCAGCCTGTATGTCCTCGTCTGCATGGCAGCCCTGGCTGTTGTTGCCTGTAGTTTGTATCTTGAGTTCATCATGGCGTATGAACCCTGCCCGCTGTGTCTCTCGCAGCGCCTTGTCATAGCCATAATTGGAGTCTCTGCTCTTGTTGCGGGTGCGCATAATCCATCGGGGCGCGGCCGCACCTGCTATGCGGCGCTGCTGACCTTGCTGTCGGCCGGGGGAGCAGGACTGGCACTGCGGCAACTTTATCTGCAGAGTCTGCCCCCCGACCAGGTCCCTGCCTGCCTGCCGAGTCTGTCTTACCTTATGGACGTCCTTCCCTGGCAGGATTTGCTGGGCGTTATGCTCAGTGGTACCGGAGATTGCGCCGAGGACAGCGGGAGCCTGCTGGGCCTGGGATTGCCGGTGTGGACATTGGGCTGTTTCCTTGGCTTCGGCAGTCTGGGGGTGATCGAAGGGGTGCGCAGTCAGCGTTCACGCTCTGCCCCGGGCAGGAACGCGCAGCCGTGAGCACGGTGATTTATCCCGGCACTTTTGACCCTATAACCCTGGGGCACACTGACTTGATTCAGCGTGCCGCCGTGCTCTTTGACCGGGTCGTTGTTGCCGTTGCAGCGGCTCGTACCAAGAATCCACTGTTCTCTTTGGACCAGCGGGTATCGCTCGCCTGTGCCGCTACCCGGACCCTGCCCAATGTTGAGGTGCGGGGATTCGGCTCCCTGTTGGCCGAATGCGCCAGAGAGCTGGAGGCACGTGTCATTCTGCGTGGCCTGCGCGCCGTGTCGGACTTTGAATACGAATTCCAGTTGGCCAATATGAACAGGGTTCTGGCACCCAGTGTGGAGAGTTTGTTTCTGGCATCTTCTGACAAGTTCTCTTACATTTCCTCCAGTCTGGTGCGGGAGATAGCGTCGCTTGATGGCGATGTCTCCAGGTTCGTGTCACCCGAAGTGGAAGAAGCACTTAAAGAAAAGTTCAGAGGCTTGCGACTGGCTGCCAGCACTGAGGCTGATGGCGGTGGCTCAGCCGCCTGAACCGCTGTGGGCCAGGCTGCCGGGCACCTTGCGGTATGGAATGAACAATGAACGCACAGCAGACAAATGCACAACCAGGCAGCGGCCCACGGCCGAAGAACATGGATTACGCTGTCGTTATTATCGGAGCCGGTCTGGTGGGCGCGACCCTGGCGGTCGGCTTGCGCCGGGCTTTGCCGGCAGATTTTTCCATTGCTCTTGTCGAAAGCCGCAAACTGGCACCGGCCGGCGAGGGGCGGCACCAACAAGCCGGGGACGCTGATGTGCGGACGACGGCGCTGTCCATGGGCAGTTGCCGGATACTTCATGAGTGGGGGCTCTGGGACGCCCTGGCCGCTGAGGCGCAACCCATCCTGGAAATCCAGGTGTCAGATCGCGGCCGTCCGGGCATGGTGCGCCTGCAGGCCCGGGATCACCAGGTACCTGCCCTGGGCTATGTCGTGAGCAATAGTCAAGCGGCCCGCCTGTTGCAGGGGCGCCTTTTGGAAGACGCCGGCATAACATGTCTTGAGTCCACCCGGGTTCAGGGTGTCAGGCGTCTGTGTGAGCTGGGGCCTGACTGCATGCAGGTGGAAACACTGTCCGGTGGCAAAGTCCGGAAATTGACGTGCAGTCTGGTTATTCTGGCTGATGGTGGTCGCAGTGGTCTGGCCAGCATGCTGGGATTACGGCTCGACAGCCGGAATGACGGACAGGCCGCCATAGTCAGCAATGTGATCCCGGCAGGTGACCATAACAGCATCGCCTACGAGCGTTTTACCGATGAAGGCCCGCTGGCCTTCCTGCCGCGCTCTGATGGCCGCTGTGCCCTTGTGTGGACCATGCCCGCATCCTTGGCTGCTGACAGAATGCAGTTGTCAGAACAGGATTTTCTCGCGGCTCTTCAGTCACGCTTTGGCTATCGGCTGGGGCGTTTTCGCAGCCTGGAGGCCCGCTGTCACTGGACGCTGCAACAAGGCTGGCTACGTGAGCAGGTGCGTCCGGGGCTGGTGGTGCTGGGCAATGCGGCGCATAGTTTGCACCCCGTTGCAGGTCAGGGTTTCAATCTGTCTGTGCGCGATATCCAGGAATTGATCCATCAGCTCAGTCGCGCCGCCCAGGCAGGGTGCCAGTTGGGTCAGCTGGACGTATTGATGCGTTACCAGGCCCGGCGGCAGCAAGATCAGCATCAGATAATGAAAGCGAGTGACCGGCTGGTCCACAGCTTTTCCAGCAACCAGGCTGGCTGGGTTGCTGCCCGGACTTTGGGGCTGGTCGGTATGGCGAGTCTGTTTCCACTCAAAGACTGGTTTGCCCGGCGGGCCATGGGGCTGTAACAGTGACTTTGAGTACAGATCGTACAGACAGTACAGATAAAAACGTCGACAAAGCCGGTCACAAGGACAGCATGGAATTCGATATTGTGGTGTTGGGCGCGGGGATTACGGGCGCGGCCATGGCGTTGGCGCTGGCACGAAAAGTGGATTGCACTGTGGCACTGTTGGACGAGAGTGATCTGGAGCCCTCATCAGCGTCTCCTGCGGGGCAACAGGGTTTCGATGTCCACAGCTTTGATGTACGCGTCTGCGCCCTGACTGCGGCTTCCAGAAGGCTGCTGGAGCAGCTGGGAGTCTGGCACGGCCTCGCCCGGCAGCGGGTGTGTGCCTACAGCGATATGCATGTCCGCGATGCTGAGGGTACGGGCCAGATTCATTTTTCAGCCCGCGAGCTGGGCGTGGACAATCTGGGACACATAGTGGAAAACCGCCTGCTTCGTCAGGCATTGCTGGGCGGGCTGGCTCAGACGCCAGTGCACAGGCTTGGCGGACGGTCGGTGCAGCAGATAGACACCGGGAGCGAGCAGGAGATAACCGGCTCGCGCTATCCGGTTCGGCTGACTCTCAAAGATGGCAGCCAGATCGGGACGCGACTGTTGATTGCTGCCGATGGTGTGGCGTCCCGCACCCGTGCCCAGGTTGGGATAGTCACGCGCGAATGGGACTATCTGCATCAGGCACTGATTGCAACGGTTCGAATGGAGCAGCCACACCATCAACTGGCCTGCCAGATCTTTCGGGATACAGGTCCCCTGGCTTTTCTTCCCCTGCCGGAGACGCCGGACGGTCACCATTGCTGCTCCATCGTCTGGTCATTGCTGCCTGACGAAGCCCGTCGGATCATGGCACTGGATGACGCAGCTTTCCGCCTGGAGCTGGCCCGCTGCATTGAGCATCGTTTCGGTCGTATCCTGGATTCGGGGCAGCGTGTGTGTCGGCCGCTACGCCAGTTGCATGCTTGTCGTTATCACCGTAACCGGGTGGTTGTTGTCGGTGATGCGGCTCATAGCATTCACCCGCTGGCAGGACAGGGTGCCAATCTCAGTCTGCTGGATGTTGCCCGGCTGGCTGAGGACATACACCGGGCCTGCCAGTGGGGTGAGGATTTTTCCTCCCCGCGCGTTCTGGATCGCTATGAGCGTGCCCGCAAGGGCCACAACCTGGCTGTGGCCGGGCTTATGGAGAGCCTTCAACGGCTGTTTCATAGCGATGATCTGCTGGTGCGCTGGCTGCGCAACAGCGGTCTGGACCTCACCAATGGTCTGCCGGCACTCAAGAGACCTATGGCGCGCTGGGCGATGGGCTTGCATTGGGCGTAACAGCCCCCGGTTCACGGGAGCCTTTGACGAACCGCCCCTTCTCCGGGCTGTCAAATCCGGAGAAGGTCGGGCACTCCTTCCTGCTCAGGACAGCTTGTGGGAGAAGGTTGGTATGCTTGCTGCCATTATTCCCCGAGGGCAGTGGTCCCTGTCTTTTGTCTGTTTACTGTCGTTGGGGGCGACGGGAGTCTGCGCTGCGGGTTGACCTGACAGCCTGCCATCTGCGTTTGATCAAAGCCGGTGTGAGTTGCCGGCTTTGATATACGTGATGTCAGTCCATGCCACGCGTTTCTGATCAGGCACGCCCCCCTGGTTCCCTGGCAGGATGGCTGCCGGCTTTGATGTTTGATGAAGGGGCTCCTGATGCGCTGACCTTGTGTCTCTGAGTCGAGAGGGGCTCGGTTCAGCCCCTTCGTCTGGACGCCGCATGTGCGGCTGCTATGACCTGGCCTGTATCAGCTCTGCGGCTTGCGGAGCGAAGTAGGTCAGGATAGCGTCGGCTCCGGCCCGGCGCATGGATACCAGACTTTCCAGAATGATCGAGGCTTCGTCGATCCAGCCGTTTTGCGCCGCCGCCTTGTGCATGGCGTATTCACCGCTGACCTGGTAAACGAAAGTGGGAACGCCGAAGTTGTCCTTGACTCTGCGCACTATATCCAGATAAGGCATACCAGGTTTGACCATCACCATATCTGCCCCTTCCTGCAGGTCGGCTGCCACTTCCTGCAGGGCTTCGTCTGTGTTGGCAGGATCCATCTGATAGCTGAACTTGTCTGCAGCGCCCAGGTTGGTGGCTGAACCTACAGCATCCCGGAAAGGCCCGTAGTAGGCGGAGGCGTATTTGGCTGCGTAGGACAAAATCCGGGTGCCGGAAAATCCATTGTCTTCCAGTGCTGTTCTGATGGCGCCAATCCTGCCGTCCATCATGTCGGAAGGGGCCAGGATGTCAGTGCCTGCCTCAGCCTGACACAGTGCCTGGCGCACCAAAGCCGCCACTGTCTCATCGTTCATCACATAGCCCGATGCGTCCAGCAGACCGTCTTGCCCATGGCTGGTATAAGGGTCAAGCGCGACATCTGTAATAATGCCCAGATCGGGAAACCGGGCTTTGAGTGCTCGCACTGCCCGGGGGATCAGCCCCTCCGGATCCCAGGCTGCCCGTCCCTGTGTACACTTGCTGTGCGCCTCGATCACGGGGAACAAGGCCAGAGCAGGAATCTTGAGGCTGGCCCAGTGCTCTGCATCTTTGAGAAGCTCGTCCAGGCTGAGCCTTTCGACGCCCGGCATCGACGCGACAGGCTGCCTTTGCCGCTCCCCCTCAACGACGAAGACAGGGTAGACAAGATCGTCAACAGACAGTCGCGTCTCGCGCATCAGTCGCCGCGAAAAATTGTCGCGGCGCATGCGTCGCAGACGAGCGGCAGGAAAGGGTCGGGAAAGAATAGTCATGAGTGACGCGGCTCCCTGGGGGCATGCTGAACGAGACAACGGCAGGACAAAACGCAGCGCCCGGCGGTGGTTGTTGACCAGACGCTATCTGAAGTCAAAAAAACGGCCGCTGGCACTGCCCTTGAAAAAGTGCTCCATTGTGCCTTCTGTGAGGGCGCAAGCATAGCCTGACGGGCAACCAAACTGCCCTGATACTGGTTCGGATGACAAGCTCCGGCCGTACTGAGATAATCCCGCCCTGTTTTATTCGGCCCTCCTCTTCTTCTCGCGACGGCAGCGACCTGGGCGTGCAGGTGTATGTCCACAGGCCGGATCTATTCGCAGCCAAACCATTTGAGGTGAATTATGCGCAGCCACTACTGTGGGCACCTGGACAGCAGTCACGACGGCGAAACGGTCACCCTGTGTGGCTGGGTGCACAGACGCAGGGATCACGGAGGCGTTATTTTTCTTGATCTCAGGGACAGGGAGGGCATCGCCCAGGTTGTTGTGGATCCGGATACAGCAGAAGCTTTCGCTCTGGCTGACAAAGCACGTAGTGAATATGTGTTGCAGGTAAAAGGGCGGGTGCGCCCACGGCCGGAAGGAACTGTCAATCCTGCCATGCCAACGGGAGCCATTGAGGTTCTGGGCAAAGAGGTGGCTATTCTCAACAGTGCCGCGACGCCGCCCTTTCAGCTGGATGATTACACGGACGCCGGTGAAGACGTGCGTCTGCGTTACAGGTTTATGGATCTGCGTCGACCAGACGCCCAGGCCAGACTGATTCTGCGCAGCCAGATGACACGTCTGATTCGCAATCTGCTGGAAGAGCAAGGGTTTCTCGATATAGAAACCCCCTTGTTGACACGCGCTACGCCAGAGGGGGCACGCGATTACCTTGTTCCCAGTCGCGTACACCAGGGCGCCTTCTATGCTTTGCCCCAGTCTCCCCAGCTGTTCAAACAGCTGCTGATGGTCTCTGGATTTGATCGTTATTACCAGATCGCCCGTTGCTTTCGCGATGAAGACTTGCGCGCCGAACGGCAGCCCGAATTTACCCAGATCGACCTGGAAGCCTCTTTCGTTGAGGAAAGTGACGTGATGCAGGTGGCCGAAACCCTGGTTCGCACCCTGTTTCATGAACTGCGCCAGGTCGATCTGGGAGATTTTCCCCGCCTGTCCTGGTCGGAAGCGATGAGCCGGTACGGTTCCGACAAGCCTGACCTGCGCATTCCTCTGGAGCTGGTGGATATGGATGATCTGGTCGCCGATGAAAACTTCAAGGTGTTTCAGCAGCCAGCAAGGGATCCGGCCGGGCGTGTTGTGGCACTGAAGCTGACAGGGGGCGGTGCGCGTCTGACGCGCAAGCAGATTGATGATTACGGCAGCTTCGTGACCACTTATGGTGCCAAAGGGCTGGCATGGATCAAGGTCAACGCCCTGGAAAAAGGTGTGGAAGGCTTGCAGTCACCCATTCTGAAATTTTTTGATGCCGCCACCATCATGCGCATCATGGAGCGGCTGGATGTCAGGGATACCGATATTGTATTTTTTGGTGCCGGCAAGGCGTCGGTTGTCAATGCGTCCATGAGCGCCCTGCGCTCCAGACTGGGTGCCGATCTTGAGCTGTATACCAGCGACTGGGCACCGCTGTGGGTGACAAACTTTCCCATGTTCGAGCACAACGCCCAGGGCGAACTGACAGCACTGCACCATCCGTTCACAGCGCCGGTCTGTACACCTGAAGAGTTGGTGGCGGCGCCTGCGAAAGCCTTGTCGCGGGCTTACGATATGGTGATCAATGGCTGCGAGGTGGGAGGGGGTTCCGTCCGTGTTCACCAGCAAGACATGCAGCAGGCCGTGTTCAAGGTGCTGGGGCTGTCTGACAGTGAGCAACGCGACAAGTTCGGCTTTTTCCTTGATGCCCTGCAGTACGGCGCACCGCCTCATGCAGGCATTGCTTTTGGTCTTGATCGTCTGACTATGCTGCTGTGCGGTACTGACAATATCCGGGAGGTGATTGCCTTTCCCAAAACCCAGTCGGCGGCCTGTTTGATGAGTCAGGCGCCAGGACAGGTTTCGTCCGGCCAGCTGGATGATTTACATATTCGTGTGAACGCCCACAGCCAGGCCTCTTCTGGCAAATCTGGCAAGACTGCCTGACTATTTTGTTTGCGGCCCCGGGGGAACTCTTTTTGCAAGCGGGGCGTCCAAGCAGGTAACAGTGTCGGGACATCCCGTCCCGACCCAACACCTGCATCAGGAGTTCCTCATGCGTATCCGAGTACCGTCATGGGTACCTTCGGCTTGTCTCATTGGCTTGCTGTCGTTGCCCCCTGTTGTTTGCACTGCTTTTTTTGCCGGTGATTTCCCGGAGCCACAATTCCAGGAGCCTCAAACGGAAGAGACGCTTCAGACTGCCCGATTTCCCAACGAGCTGTGGGAAGGTCTGGTAGCCGAGGCCTTTGCAATCGAGTCTTTTGATAACCTTTCCGCCATTCAAGCCGCAGCCCTGATTGAGCGGCGCCTGCTTCCGGTCCTCAAGACATACCTGATTCCGACGATGGTGTTTCCCTGGGTGCCCTATGTGAGCCACCTTGGGCCGGCTTCCCCCTCTCTGCTGGGGTATCTGGTTCGCTATATGGAGGCCAGTGAGCCTGACGAACTGCCGTATGGGGTCAGCGGGTTGACTCCCGTTCTCCGCTTTCTTTACGAGATGTTCACGCCCTCAATGAAATTTACTGTTCCTCATCCGGGTGATTCCAGCCTGCCGCCCATTACCTTCAACCTTGAGACACTGGTCGACAAACACCTGGCCCTTGTCCTCGACATCTGTGACCAGTACCTTGCGTTTTTCTTTGACCAGGAAACCCGGAGTGAGATTCGGGAGAGGCTGAAGCCCAATCTTGTCAGGCAGATGACGTCTGTGGTGATAGAGTTCCATGAGGCACTTCTCAACAATGCATGACGGGCACTGATCGATAACGCATGGGAGATTTTGTAGCTGGCGCGGGATTCGGCTGTGGATCGCAGTCCCAGTTTTCGACGCCGGACGGCTGTGTCTTCTGGCGTTGCCGGGCACAAGAGTGTGCACATCTGTGATGCCATCCCTGACGGCTTTGTCTGACAGGATCCCGGGTGTGCGGGCTCTCCCGTGCCTTACGCTTGGCAAGCCGGGTGTTTGAGGGGTCCGTGTTTCAGCGTTGATGGATGTGGTGATGGTTGCCTGGTGATCGTGCGGGTTGAAAATGAATCCAGGTGTTTCTGGAGTGTGCCGCGCGCCGCTCCCAACCTGATCAGCCAGGGGCGTGCCCTGTGTCGGTACACAGGTTTTCATCCTGCAGGTTGCACTGCGTTGTCCTTCTGATTTTCGCAGACCTGATGCGGTGTGCCGCCGCAACGGCACCTGCGGGCACCTGGCACCTGAATGTTCATCGGTCTGCTGACAGGTTGCGTGTGTTCGAGAATGAGAGCTGTCGATCTGCTCCACTTCCTGAGTCCTTGGCGCGGGGACTGTTCAAGGATGAAAGCGGGAGGAGATTTGTGTATCCTGGTTGCGCCAGATTCTGCAAGCCCGTGCGGCGGTGCGTTATCCCAGTGGCGTCCCGCCCGCCCGTGGAGTTGACACTGCCGTCTCCCGTGAGCCTGTACGCGAACCGAAAGCTGTTCTGTGCAGCTCTGCGGATGGCAGCTTCTGTGCAGGACGCCTGCTGTTCCCGAACCGTTTTTTGGGTGTAATCCTACTTCGCCGCCGTGACAAGAAATCCTATGCCCCGCTTTTTGCCTATGCCCCGCTTTTTGGCTGTACTCCAGTTTCTTCTGCCCTGCCTTTTCTTTTATTGCTCGCATGGTGTGGCGTTGGATATCGGGTTGAATGCCCCGGGGGCTGAGCAAAAGTTTTTATCAGAAGACGAGGCATTTGTACTGTCTGGTTCCCGCGAGGGCAACAGCCTGACAGTGGAGTTTGTTATTGCGCCAGGCTATTACCTGTACCAGAATCGACTGAGCTTCCAGGCTGAAAACCCTGATGCCACCTCCCTTGGGGAGGCTGTGGTTGTTCAGGCAGACAAGCGTAGGTCTCCTCACTCGCAAGGCGATGAGGTCGTGTATGCGGGGCGGCTCCTTATACGTGTTCCCATCAAGACGGAAGAAAAGCAGCCCGGCATTCTTGTCGGTTTTCAGGGATGTGCCGAGGCAGGGCTCTGTTACCCCCCCAGTCAGCACTCTCTTGTACTCGCAGACAGGGACGTTGCACGGCCAGTGGCATCGGGCGGCGTTGAAGCTGCAAGCGATGGCAACAGCTACAGTCAGACACTGTTTGCTGATGTCAACAGATTGCACAGTCTGGCACTGTTTTTTCTGGGCGGAATCCTGCTGGCACTGACGCCCTGCGTGCTGCCTATGCTGCCTCTGGTCTCGGCCATTCTGGTCGGCAGTCGGGGGACGGCTGGTCGCCGCATGCTGCTGGTGTGCGGCTATGTTCTGGGAATGTCGTTGACTTTCGCGCTGGTCGGTTTGCTGACAGGGCTGTTCGGAGCGGGGCTTAATATTCCCGCGCGCCTGCAGTCACCCTGGGTTATTGTGCCTGTGGCCTTGCTCTTCGTCCTTCTCGGACTGTCCTTGTGTGGTTGCTATGAGTTGCAATTGCCTTTCTTTCTGCGCAGCAGGCTGTCTGGCACCGAGCCGAAGAGCCAACGTCAGGGTACGCTGGTGGGCGCTGTGCTGGCAGGTGTGTTTTCGACATTGATTCTTTCCCCTTGTGTGTCGGCTCCGCTGGCCGGTGCCCTGGTTTATATCAGCACGACCGGGGATGCGTGGCTGGGTGGCTTATCCCTGTTTGTTCTTGGACTGGGAATGGGAGCGCCCCTGCTGCTTGCAGGGGCGGGCGGTGCCCGGTGGCTGCCCGCTGCGGGCAGCTGGATGAAGACCATCCAGCTCGCTCTCGGTATCTTGATGTTGGGCATGGCGGTCTGGGTACTGGCGCGGTTGCTGCCCGGCCCGGTGGTGCTGCTGCTCTGGGGTGTCATCTGCATGGCAGGTGCCTTGCTGCTGGGGGCGCTGCCGACTGCGGCGGCTGAAGGGCAGGGGTTTTTGCGGCAGTTGTCTGGCATTTTGCTGCTGGTTTACGGCGTCAGTCTGGTGACGGGCGGCTTGCGCGGCCACTCTGATCCACTGTTGCCCCTGAAGGAGGAAGTGCCGCGCCAGTTTGGCTCGGAACTGTCTGTGTTGCGAGCCGACAGTGCTGCCTCCCTGGAAGCGGCCCTGCGTCAGGCTGCCGATGCCGGTTTGCCCAGCCTGGTTGATGTCTATGCAGACTGGTGCGTCCAGTGCAAGCTGTTTGAACAGCATGTGTTGAGCGAGCCCCGGGTGCTCAAGCGTCTGGCGTCTGTTGCGGTCATCCGCCTGGATGTCAGCGCTGGTACGTCTGACCAGCATCAGTTGCTGCAAAGGTACCAGCTGTTCGGACCACCTTCTCTTCTCTTTTTTGATCAGGCCGGACAGGAGCTGCCCGCGCTGCGAACGCAAGGCAGCATAAGCGCGGAGCGCCTTTTGCATGACCTGAATCAAATCACACCCGGTAACGCCCGTGGCAGCAACTGACGCACAACAGGACAGGAACCTGCTGAAACAGGCTGCTATCTACAAAATGTGGACTAAGCTGTGTGGCTGGGGCACAATGCGACACCCTGTTTTTTATGTGATTCAGCCGATTACTGCCCGATGGCCAGAATTCTTGTACTGCATGGACCCAACCTTAACCTGCTGGGTTCCCGTGAGCCGGAGTTATACGGCAATCAAACTCTGGATTCCATTGATCAGACACTGGATCGACAGGCGCGGGAGGCGGGACACAGCCTGGAAACTTTCCAGAGCAATGCTGAGCATGAGCTCATCGCCCGTGTGCATGATGCCCCCCGGCAGAACATAGTGTTTTTGATACTGAACCCTGCGGCCCTGACTCACACCAGTCTGGCGTTGAGGGATGCCGTTGTTGCAGTCGCCCTGCCCTTTGTTGAAATTCACCTTTCCAATATTTATGCCAGGGAATCCTACCGCCAGTCCTCGTTCTTTTCTGATCGGGCACTGGGCGTTATCAGTGGACTGGGTCCGGTCGGTTACGAGTATGCGTTGGCCTTTGCTGTCAGGCATATCGAACGCCCGGTGCCCTGATTCACACTACAGCCCTGTCGTGCAACTACATGGGATACGCCATGGATATCCGAAAAGTCAAAAAACTGATTGAGCTGGTTGAAGAATCCGGTATTGATGAGCTTGAAATTCGTGAGGGCGAGGAGTCGGTGCGCATCAGCCGCCGCTCAAGCCATCCGGCGGCTCCTGCTGTCGTGCCGGCGCCGGTGCCGCAGCCTGCCGTTGCCCCGGCACCGCCTGCGGGTGAGTCCCGGCCGCCGGTGAAAGCTGCAGGTTATCAGGTGGTCTCGCCTATGGTGGGCACCTTCTACAGCGCGCCCTCACCCCAGTCCAAGCCTTTTGTTTCTGTTGGTGACACAGTGAAAGTAGGGGACATTCTCTGCATAGTTGAAGCTATGAAAATGATGAACCAGATTACGGCCGAGAAGGCGGGAAGACTGGAGGCCATTCTGGTTGAGAATGGCTCGCCTGTTGAGTACGACCAACCTCTGTTCACCATTGTCTGACAGGATGCACCATGCTGGAAAAAGTACTTGTTGCCAACCGGGGTGAAATAGCCCTGCGCATATTGCGTACCTGTAAGGAGCTGGGCATCAAAACGGTGGCGGCCTACGCCAAAGGCGATGAAAATCAGATGCATGTCCGCCTGGCGGATGAGACCGTCTGTATAGGTCCTGCTTGCGCGACTGACAGCTACCTCAACATTCCCGCCGTGATCAGCGCCGCAGAGGTGACAGATACAACAGCTATCCATCCCGGATACGGATTTCTGGCAGAAAATGCCGACTTTGCGGAGCAGGTCGAACGTAGCGGTTTTATTTTCATAGGTCCGAGGCCGGAAACCATTCGCCTGATGGGGGACAAGGTGTCTGCCATCAGGGCGATGAAAAAAGCCGGTATTCCAACGGTGCCAGGCTCAAATGGCCCCCTTGATGATGACAGCCAGCGTAATGCACAACTGGCCCAGGCCATAGGCTATCCCGTGATTATCAAGGCGGCTGGAGGTGGTGGCGGCAAGGGGATGCGTGTCGTGCATGAAGAGCAGGCGCTGCACAATGCCATCAGTCTGACAAAGAATGAAGCAGCCAGTGCTTTTGGAAACGATACAGTGTATCTGGAAAAGTATCTGGAAAATCCGCGCCATGTGGAAATCCAGGTGTTGGCTGATGGCCAGGGGCACGCTGTCCACCTGGGAGACAGGGACTGTTCATTACAGCGTCATCACCAGAAAGTGGTCGAGGAAGCACCGGCTCCCGGTATTCCCGAAAGCCGCCGTCAAGAAATATACGATGCTTGTGTACAAGCTTGCCTGGATACAGATTACAGAGGGGCCGGAACTTTTGAGTTCCTGTATCAGGATGGCAAGTTTTATTTCATTGAGATGAATACGCGTATTCAGGTAGAGCATCCTGTATCGGAAGAAATTACCGGCTTTGATATTGTGCGTGAACAGCTGCGTATTGCCGGGGGAGAGCCGCTTTCCGTTTCGCAGGAAGATATCACTTTTCGTGGGCATGCGATTGAGTGTCGGATCAACGCAGAAGACCCCAGGACCTTTATGCCGTCACCGGGGCAGATTACCTGGTTGCATATGCCAGGCGGTCTGGGTGTGCGTGTTGAGTCGCAGCTCTACCAGGGCTATACGGTTCCTCCTTTCTACGACTCCATGATTGCCAAACTGATTACATGGGGATGCGATCGCGATACGGCGCTGGCCCGTATGCGTAACGCGCTGGATGAGCTGATTATACAGGGCATACGTACCAATACGGCTTTGCATCAGGATCTGGTGCGCGATGCTGAGTTTGTAAAGGGAGGGGTGTCTATCCACTACCTGACCCGAAAATTGGAAAAAGGCTGAGGAGTTGCCGGAGCGCTCCGACAGGGTTGGCCAGCTCCTGGGCGCTGCAGGTTGTAAGCCTGGCGGGTCCCGCTCCCGCCCTCTTTGGAGCGCCGACGGAAGCTGTTGTCAGGCGGGACTTGGGCGGGGTGAGCCTGGAGTTTGTCCTGCTGTCTGCGTACCCTATCGGGCCTTTGCGTGCGACTGCTGTGCGTGCGACGGTCCGGGAGAGGTGGCTGTTGCGTCCTGGGCTGGCATTTTGTCATGAAGCGGCGGACGGATTGCGTTTAACGGGGCGGTGGACGGATTGCCCAACGAAAGCCTGTTTTCCGTTTTGCGCCCGGCCCGGGTTGTGGCGGGGCTTGCTCTCGAGTGCCTTGCCTGCCGTTGAAGTGTGCGCCGGGAGAGGCACCAGTCTGTTTTCAGTTGAAGTGCAGCTGTTGAGCCAGTTCCTGCAGTATGTTGAAACACGCCAGACCCTTGTAGACTTTTCCTCCCTTACGCAGGTCCTCCCTGTGCAGCAGCACTGAGGCGGTGGTCAATTGACCCGGCTTTTGCCCGTCCTCGTTCTTCAGGTCGGGGGGGCGCATAAGCCATCACATGCAAAGACAAATGCAACATGCCAAGTGAAGACAGTTTTTCTGCTGCGCAGTCTTCTGTCGCAGCGACGCGCTGCCCTGAATGCAAGAAGGCCTTCCGTGTCACCGGCGCTCAGCTTGAACAGGCGCGGGGCTTGGTGCGCTGTGGATATTGCCACCATTTATTTCAGGCGCGTCAACATTTTCTGGCGCTGGCACCCGGGGCACCGGGAGAGAGTCAGCCCGGACAACAGCCGGTCGCTACCACGCCTGCTTCAGCCGACAGCAGAAAAAAAACAACGCCTGGACAAGCGTCTGCACCAACGCCTGCGCCTGCACTGGCACCTGCACAGTCGATAGCGCGCGGATCGTCCGATCGCGCTGCGCTTGCTGCGCAAGAAAAGTATGGGCTGGCTGGTTTGAACGAGCCGCTTGATTTGCAGTACCGCCACAGGCGATGGTCCCGGACTTTGGCTATCTCATTGGCGTATCTGCTGGCGCTGGCAGGACTGTTTGTTCAGTATCTGGGATATAATGCCGCCGATATATCCCGCAGCGCAGGCTGGTTGCGCCATCCGCTGGCACTGATGTGTACCATGGTTTCCTGCCCGTCGTTTGACCAGACTCCTCGGGTGGTATTGCAGGAATTTGTTGTCCGACCTGGCAAAGAGAACGAAAACCAGTTCAGGATTGACGCTTTGCTGGTCAATACCAGCAGCAAGGAGCAGCCCTATCCGAAGCTGTACCTGAATATATCTGACCAGAACAATGCATTACTGGCGTCGCGCGTTCTTGAACCTGAAGACTATCTGTCTGGCGCGGCGGCGGGAGCTCTGCGTATGCCTCCGCATCAACCCGTGCAGATCGTTCTCCATATGGAAAGTCCGGGCCCTGAGGCGCACTATGTTGCGCTTGACTTCGCCAGCGGATGAGGAGCGGCTTTTGGGGTAGCTGACGTTGGGTTTGCACGAGACAGGGAGGTGACCGGAAAAAAGACAGGGAGCTGGGCGGAAAAAGAAAAGAAAGCACCCTTGTGCCGAGCCGCTTTTCTCTGCTTTTCTGCTGATTTTCGTTAAAAAAACGCGTTAAACCATGGATTGGCTTCAAAACCGCTTCAAACCGGAATTTTCCGCGCGCAAAGGCCGTGCCCCGGCGGGGTCGCCTCGGGCTTTATCCCGTATCTTCTCCAGAGTATCATACGCGGCCCCAGGGCTTCCGCGCCCACACAGCCTTGCAGAGCGCACCCTCGCTCGGTTGTTTGAGGAAGGTTTCTCCTCGCTGCAGTTGCGTAGCGGTTGTGGCCGGAGGGGCTGAGATTTCCTGTATATGCCGTGCTCAGGCAGGTAGTCAGACCCGATCGGAGAGGCTTTTGCCTTTCAATCATCCAGGGGTAGTCCCGGCCATATCAGGCCAGGTGTATGAGGTGTTTTTGTACGCAAGGTTTTTGACAACGGAGGAAGTGGCGGCATGACTGGCATAAGTAAAGCGCATCAGGATCAGCAGAGCGACATCAGCTCTACACATCTGCCTGCCTGCCAGCCTCGAATGCTGCGAGACAGCGTGGAATTGGCAATGGTCAACTATTTTGCGTGCCTTGATGGACAAGATGTTACTGATGTCTACAACATGGTGCTGTCTGAGGTGGAGGCCCCGTTGCTGGAGTGCGTGATACGCTACGCCCAGGGAAACAAAACCCAGGCGGCTGTCATCCTGGGGCTGAGCCGCGGGACACTACGCAAGAAACTCAAGCAGTATGGTCTGGAGTAGTCGTAAGGACAGTGGAGCCCGGATTTTCCGGTCGCCACAGGCCTGTAATGGCCAGGGGACATGAGCCTTGTGGGTCCTTTTGCTTGATTCAGTTGAAAAAAACGAGACATACATGACAGAAAACTCAAGACTTCTTCCTGTGCGCAGAGCACTGATCAGCGTTTATGACAAGTGTGGCCTTGTGGAGTTTGCCCGGCGTCTTGTGGCTCAGGACATCGAATTGTTTTCAACGGGAGGCACTGGCCGTTTGCTGGCTGAACAGGGCATAGCCTACACGGAGGTGTCTGAGTATACCGGGTGTCCTGAGATGATGGATGGGCGGGTCAAGACCCTGCATCCCCGGGTTCACGGAGGCATACTGGGGCGTCCCGGGGTGGATGACGACACTATGGGAGCACAGGGCATCCTGGCTTTTGATCTGGTAGTCATCAATCTTTACCCTTTCACCCAGACTTTGGCCCGGGCTGATTGTACCCATGAGCTGGCGATGGAGAATGTCGATATTGGCGGGCCTGCCATGCTCCGGGCGGCTGCCAAAAATCACAAGTACACTGCAGCCGTGTCAAAAGCCGAACGCTATGAGGCCATTGCTGATGCTCTTGAGCAAGGGGGTGGTTTGACTGAGGAGCTGTGTCTTGAGCTGGCTGCTGAAGCTTTCGAGCATACAGCGACTTATGATCGGGCCGTTGCAGACTACCTGAGTTCTCGCGCCGGGGATTCCTCCGGGCGCAGTCTGTCACAAGTGATAGAAACCTCTTTTATCAGGAAGCAGGAGCTGCGCTACGGGGAGAATCCCCATCAGGCTGCCACCCTTTATGTCGATGCGCATCCAGCACAGGAGTCGGCTGTGAACGCGCAGCTGATCCAGGGGAAGGCACTCTCATATAACAACATTGTTGATGCAGATACCGCGCTGGAGTCGGTCAGGGCTTTTGAGCAACCTGCCTGTTCTATCGTCAAGCATGCGAACCCCTGCGGGCTCGCCATAGGCAGCGATATCATGGAGGCATACAGTCGGGCCTGTGCGACTGATCCCAGCTCGGCGTTCGGCGGTATTATCGCCTTCAACCGTAATCTTGATGCCAGAACCGCGCGCACTATCCTTGAACGCCAATTTGTAGAGGTGATAGTCGCTCCGGGTATTGATGATGACTGCAATGCTGTGTTGGAGTCCCGCCCGAATCTCAGGGTGCTGGTTTGTGGCCCCTTGTCCAGAAACTCTGTCCCTTTTGA
>MPMQ01000055.1 GCA_002238585.1 Kistimonas sp. bin40
CATCTGTTTCATCTGTTTCATCTGCTTCATCTGTTTCAGAAGCTTTTGTGCGAGTAACAAATTCTGCTCCGGGGCCTTATTCGAGCAGCAGATGCCATTGCCCGTCAGGTGCTGAAGCAGGGAGGCTGTATCAGAGATGCCTTCGAAAGCAGTCAGGTCGGTGCCGTGCAGCGCCACAGACTGGACAACGGGTCCCAGCTCCTCGATGCTGGCCTCCGGCGTTGTAGTGCCGTCTGCTGGTGATAAAGACAAGTACTGGTTCAGGGTGTCGGCGGCAGCGGCGGGCAGCAGGTCTGACAGATCGAGTCGTCCCCCTGGGCTCTGGTGTAAAGTCCGTCCTGTGTCTATGGCGGGGGTTGTATCGACTCCTGCGTCCGCGCTGTTCCATAGAAGCGTGTCCATGCTGTCGCCGGTGGTGATCAGGTCGTTGCCGGGGCCGTCACTGATAGCGTCGTTGTCGCGTCCGCCTGTCAGTGTGCCTGTGTCATCCAGGTGGTCGGTGTGGGAGCAGTCGTAGGCCAGCCTGGAGTATGGCAGCTGTTCGAATTGCCAGGCAGGGAGACGCTTCGAGGCAAGGTCGAGCGCGTCAGCCTGGTAGTTCCAGTCGCCGTCTGTTGCTCTATGATCTGTTGCTCTATGAAGAGTGCCCTATTGCCCCTGATGCTGGTTTGCCCTGTAGCGGCAAAAGGATGTCGTGGACCCGAGTCACCCTGAGCAGGGAGTCGGTGTCGTTAGTCAGAACGCCACTGAGATCTTCAAGGCGGGCCGAATACTCTGCTCTGGCCAGGGCGTTTTGCAACAGGGGGGCGGGGGGAGCCGGTTCAGGCGCTGGTTCTGGAGCCGCCGTTATGGGGCCGGGCGACACCTGTTCGGGCACCGGGAGGGGATCCTCTGGCGCGGGTGCAGGGAGGCGGCTGCGGTGGGCAAAGATTCAAACAGGCCGGGGGCGCCCCAGTGAGAGGGGGTCGTAAAACAGACCGCCCTCAACAGGCGTTGAGGAATCAGCATCTTCCGGTACTGCCGGGGTGCTGTTGGAGACTTGCCCTTGCGTTCTGGCTCCGGTGGCTGCCGGGGCTCCAGGAAGCGTATTGGTGGGCGCAGCTGGGGCCGCGCTGCCAGCGTCTGCTGAGTTGTCCGCTGTATTCTGGTCGGCTGTATGCGCTGGCTGACCAGCGTTCATCTGCTGACCGGCGGGGCCGGCCGGTGGGTTGGCGGGCACCGGACGGGGATGGCCAGCCCTGGCAGCAACAGCCGCTGGCCGTCAGTGCGGCTGAACGCGGCACAGCCGCCCATCACTGCGGGTGCTCGCCCAGACCCGGCAGGTCACCTGGTTGCAGGACAGGTTCATGCCCTTGCGCATTCCGGGCGATCAGTATGCCGTCCGTGTGCAGGACCCGGAGGCCTTCGCAGGGTTGTGTCGTCATTGCTGGACTCTGCGTGTCAGGCAGCCAGTCTGGCTGTGCCTCGTCTCAGGGAGAGGTACCTGAAGCTGGCTCTGTCCTTGCAGTTACAGCATGCCAGTTCTGGTTGCAGGCGAAGTGTCTGAAACCAGAACCGCCAGTCTGATGAACCCCCGCTCCGGTTTCAGACTCTTGCCGTCAATGCGCTTCGTGCCAGTTGTCTCCCTGACCGATATCCACGATCAGGGGAACATCAAGCCGGGCCGCCGACTCCATGCGCTGACGCAGGCCCTCTGTGACCTCGTCGAGCTGTTGTTGTTGCACTTCCAGCACCAATTCATCGTGTACCTGCATGACAATATGGGCGTGCAGGCCGCTGTCCTGTAGCCAGCGATCCACTTCAATCATGGCGGTCCGGAGAATATCTGCGGCTGTCCCCTGCAGCGGGGCATTGATGGCGGTGCGCTCGGCGGCTTGCTGTTGCATCCGGTTGCGGGCGTTGATCTGCGGCAGTGACAGGCGACGCCCCGCCAGGGTGCTGACATAGCCTTGTTGCCGCGCCAGGATTCGCGTGCGCTCCATGAACGCCTGCACGCCCGGGTAGCGGGAAAAATACAGCTTCATGAAGTGACTGGCTTCTTCCAGCGGGACTTGCAGTTGGCGCGCAAGGCCGAAAGCTGACATGCCATAGATCAGCCCGAAGTTGATGGCCTTGGCCTTGCGGCGCTGATCGGTTGTGACAGCACCGGGGTCTGCGACACCGAAGACTTCGGCAGCTGTCGTGCTGTGGATGTCCTGACCGGCGGCAAAGGCTGCCAGCAGGCCGCTGTCACCCGACAGGTGGGCCATGATGCGCAGTTCGATCTGGGAATAGTCCGCCGCCACCAGGGTGTAGCCGGGCTCTGCGATAAAGGCCTGGCGTATACGTCGTCCTTCTGCTGTACGCACCGGAATGTTCTGCAGATTGGGATGGGAAGAAGACATGCGTCCTGTTGCAGTGACAGCCTGGTGCCAGGAGGTGTGTATCCGGCCTGTGTCCTTCCTGATCATCAGGGGCAGCTTGTCAGTGTAGGTGGACCGCAGTTTGCTCAGGTGACGGTGTTCGAGGATCAGGCGCGGCAGGTCATAAATCTGGGCCAGCTCGCTGAGAACTTCCTCTGCTGTCGAGGGTTGGCCCTTGGGGGTTTTCTTGCGCACCGGCAGCCCCAGCTCATCGAACAGGATCGCCTGTAGCTGTGCGGGTGACGACAGATTGAACTGCCGGCCAGCCTTCTGCCAGGCCTGGTCTTCCAGGGAATCCAGCTTTTCGCTGATTTCCCGGCTTTGCTCCTTCAGGCAGTCGGGATCGACCTTTGTCCCCTTGTGCTCCATGCGCGCCAGCACTGACACCAGCGGCAGGTCTATTTTTTCAAAAACCTGTGTCAGCTGCTCCTGCTGCAGCAGACGGGGCCAGAGTGTCTGGTGCAGGCGCAGGGTGATGTCAGCATCCTCGGCGGCGTAAAAACTGGCCTTGTCCACAGCAATCTGGTTGAAAGTCAGCTGCCTGGCACCACGGCCGGCCAGCTCTTCGAAGTGGACGGTGCGCACATCAAGATAGCGTTCGGCCATGCTGTCCATATCGTGGCGGCCACCGGCAGCGTCCAGAACATAGGACTCGATCATGGTATCGAAGGCTATGCCGGCCAGCTGGATGCCATAGCGTGCCAGCACGCGACTGTCGTATTTCAGGTTCTGGCCCACTTTGAGACGCTGGTCGTCTTCCAGCAGGGGTTTGAGTGCTGCCAGTACCGCAGTGCGTGACAACTGCCTGGGCGCGTCCGGGTAGTCATGGGCCAGGGGAACATAGGCCGCTTCTCCCGCCTTTATGGCAAACGACAGGCCGACGAGCTCGGCATCCAGTGGATCCAGACTGGTGGTTTCCGTATCGAATGAAAACAGGGGGGCTTGCGCCAGGCGCTCCAGCCACTGATCAAAATCGGCTTGTTCGAGCAGCGTGTGATAGCTGACGACGGGTTCCTCGCGTGCTGGTGTTTCCTGTGCAGCACTCTCCCTTTCAGTCTCTGTGGCGCCTGTACTTTCCTTGAGATCTCTGGCCCAGTTCCGGAATTCCAGCTGTTCGAAGCAGGCCAGTAGTTCTGCCTTGTCGGCAGGCTTCTGCGTGAGGCTGTCGAGGTCGAGGTCCAGTTCCAGATCGGTGCGTATGCGGGCCAGATCCCGGGACAGCCAGGCCTGTTCCCGGTTGTCTTCCAGTTTTTTGGCCAGCGAGCGGGCTCCCCTGATCTTCAGCCGGGCCACCTGGCTGGTGTCTGCGTACACGGCTTTCAATGATCCCAGCTCCTGTAACAGTGCAGCGGCTGTTTTGTCACCAACACCGGGTACGCCGGGAATGTTGTCACTTTTGTCGCCCATCAGTGCCAGGTAATCGACCAGCTGCTGCGGTGTGACGCCGAACTTTTCCTGTACCCCCGCGACATCGAGCCGGGTATTGGTCATGGTGTTGATCAGGGTGACCTGGCTGTTGACGAGCTGGGCCATATCCTTGTCGCCGGTGGAAATCAGGGTGGGCCGCTGTGCTTGTGTGGCCTGGTGCGACAGGGTGCCGATCACATCATCAGCTTCGACACCTTTGATGATCAGAAGCGGGAGCCCCATGGCACGGATGATGCGGTGCAGCGGGGCTGTCTGGGCGCGCAGATCATCGGGCATGGGTGGGCGGTGGGCCTTGTATTCGGTATAGAGCGTATCGCGAAAGGATCCGCCGGGTGCATCGAAGATCACCACAATAGTGCTGTCAGGACAGTCTTGCTGCAGGCGTCGCAGCATGGCGGTGACGCCTTTTACAGCACCGGTCGGCTGGCCGGTTGAGGTGCTCAGTGGCGGCAGGGCATGCCAGGCGCGGTACAGGTAGGAAGAAGCATCCACAAGCACGAGCGGCTTGTGGTTCTGTTCCGGCGTTGTTCGGGTGGTGGCGGGCAGGGGTGCAGGAGCCGTCAGTTCAGTCATAGTGATCCAGGAGCGGGTGTTGCTGGTGGCGGGCATGGTAGGGGGCATGCGCCTTTATGTCACGGAATTTTATACACAGGCCGGCCAGCAAATTGCGGTCCTGGCGCGCGACCTGCGGCCGGCCTTGCAGCTGTGCGTGCGGCGGGCAGAAAAAGATGGCCAGTCCGGCTTGTGCATCAAGCAACGCCAGGTTGTGTGTCCTGCCGGTTTGCTGGTGCCAGCCCAGCTCCGGGTTACAGCGCAAGCTGACCTGTCTATTCTCAAAAGAGGCGTCAGCAGTAAGCGCAGGACAGTATCCATTCAACAAGGTCAGATACGGTTTCGGCCACAGGGAAGAGGTGAAGCCAGTCATGACATCCCCGTTTCGTCCCCGCTACAAAGGCATTCACCTGGACGGGTTCAGGAACTTCTATCAAGTACATCGCGCAGCATTCAGGCAGGTCGATATCATGTGTCGTGACGGGCGCAGGCTGCTTTGTCTGGAAACGCGCGAAGGCAAGCTGGTGTATATGGATCAACGGGTTCTGGCTCCGCCGCAAGAGGGCAGCGGCCGGGGCGGCTACGTCCGGGTGGCCAGCGATCAGGAGCGAGATCGTGGCGGTGATCTTCTGCTGCAAAGCTCCATGGTGCTGTTGCGTCTGCTGGAGCCTGAGGCCTCACAGGCGCGTCACAAAAGGCCCGCGCCGGGGGGGCTTTTGTGTGCCCGGCATCGCGTCGCCAGCAGCGCAAGCCGGGTCAGGGCTGCGGGGGAAATACGGAACGCCGTCGTCGATGCCGGTGTCCGGCGCACTGAAGCCACCAGGCGCTCGCTGCTTCTGCTGCTGGACGATGCGGGTGACTGCCCGCAGCACAGAGCGCATCTGCAGGGTTTGTACAGCCAGATCCTCGAGGCCTGCAATCAGTTTCTGGAAGACCAGGGCTGCAGGACAGAGTCCCAGGAGCAGGCACTGCGCTGCCTTTATTATGCGGCTTTGGTCGATTACCGGATGGGCATTTCCTGGCCTGGCGGCGCCAACGGACAGCCTGTGTTTGATTGCCTGCACATCGATGGTCAGCAGCTGCTGGACTGGCTGTCGTCCGAGGGTGACAGCCAGTCCCGACTGACCGCCTGGCTACTGGCGGCCCGTATTCATGTGCGGCGGCACAGGCGTCGCCAGGGGCCGCAGCCGGCTTGTCCGTCCAGACCTGGCGAACAGGGCAAGCGCATGCGTCAGGAGCTGGCCACTATCATGTGTTACTGCCGACGCTATGGCATCACAGCTGCACATATGGCGTATTGGTACCAGCAGGCGGCGGAGCCCGGCCGGGATGAAGCTGACTGGGCTGCCCGTTTTGAGCATCTGATATTTGGCAGCAACCGCCTGATGCCCTTCACAACGCGTCCGCCAGCCAACGATGAGGAGCGTGCGCTCAAACTGCAGCAGGACCAGGAGCATACCCAGTGGGTGAGTCAGACGCTGGTGCGCCGTTCCGCCGCCTGGAAAGGCTCTGATGTGTACCGTCCCCGCCATGCCCGGCTGCTGTCAACACCGGCACGGTCAGTGGCCATCAGCTACTTGCCAGAACTGCTGCGGGACCGGGCGCGCCTGAGTGGATGCAGTACCTTCTGGGATGATGTCAGCCATTTTGGTCAGTGGCTGGCAGTGTCCGCTGATCGTGCAGCATCCGGGGGGCACACCAGGGCAGCGGCCGCCACCCTGGCAGAGCCCCGCTGTCGGGTTGTTTATGGAACCCAGCCAGAGCTGCCTCGCCAGGCAGGGAACAACGAACGACACCACTCCCCCGTGCCCGGTTAAGTGGTAGCCCGGCTCGCCTGTCCCGGTTGTGGCCCCCGGGCCTTTCGCTCCGGGCAGGCGCAGCGGGTGCAAAGGCCATGATGCACGACAGCGCACAGTCCTTTTTCTCAGCGTTTTTCAGAAACCTGGTTGATGGTATAACGCGGAATCTCCACAACCAGCTCCTCGTCCGCCACCAGGGCCTGGCAGCTGAGCCGGGACTCGGCTTCCAGGCCCCAGGCTTTGTCCAGCAGATCGTCTTCCAGCTCGTCCGAGTCTTCAAGAGAATGAAACCCCTCCCTGACAACGACATGGCAGGTGGTACAGGCGCAAGATTTTTCGCAGGCGTGTTCAATCTCTATGCCCGCTTCCAGGGCTGCATCCAGAAGGCTGGTGCCCGGTTCCGCATAGATCACAGCGCCTTCGGGGCATATCTCGTCGTGGGGTTTAAAAGTGATTCTGGTTTTATGAGTCATCGTTGCTGGTGCTCCGTTTGCTCGCAGCCGTTTTCAGTCCTGGTTATGGGTAAGGCCTTGTTCCAGACCATCGATGCCGCGACCTGACAGGGCTTTCCTGAGCTGGGCGTTCATGCGACGTCTGGCAAAGAAGTCCGAGTCCTTGACCAGACTGTCGGTCGCCTGCGTCAAGGCCCGGGTATCGGTGCAGGTCAGCATGTCGTGCAGTTTCTGGTTGGCCTGTGCCAGCTGGTCATATTCCTGGCTGTCCAGCAACTGGCCATCCTGGGACAAGGCCTGCTTCAGCGCGTCATGAATGCGTTCTGCGTTGGTGCGCGCCTGTTGCAGCTGACGGGCGTCACGGTCGCCGGCGGCATGATCCCACGAGGCTGTCAGCATGTCGGCAATCTGCTTCTCTGACAGCCCGTAGGACGGCTTGACCTGCACCTCGGCGACTACCCCGGTCGATTGTTCTGTTGCGCTCACACTCAAAAGCCCATCGGCGTCAATCTGGAAAACAACCTGGATGCGTGCCAACCCGGCCGGCAGCGGCGGCAGGCCACGCAGCTCGAAGCGGGCCAGCGAGCGGTTGTCCTTCACCAGATCCCGTTCACCCTGCAGAACCTGAATCACCATGGCCGTCTGGTTGTCCTTGAAAGTGGTGAATTGCTGGGCCCGGGATGTGGGTATGGCCGTGTTGCGGCGAATGACAGTTTCCATGAGTCCCCCCATGGTTTCCAGCCCCAGCGACAAGGGGGTCACATCCAGCAACAGCGGGGCGTCCCCGGCACGGTTGCCCACCAGCGTATCCGCCTGCAGTGCTGCCCCCATGGCGACAACCTGGTCAGGGTCCAGGTGGCTGTGCGGTTGCTTGCCAAACAGGCTTTCCACCTGCGTCTGCACCAGGGGAATACGGGTGGAGCCCCCGGCCATCACCACCTCGTCTACCGCCTCGGGGGTGAGTCCGGCATCACGCAGGGTTTGCGCCACGCTCGACAGCGTGCGGGCAATCAGGGGGCTGATCAAGCTGTCGAACCGGGTCCGTTCCAGCGTGCCCGACCAGTTTTCATAACGCAGACGGGCGCAGGTGTCGGTCGTCAGTGTCTGCTTGGCCCGGCAGCATTCCCGGAGCAGCTGGCTTTGTTGCAGGGGGCTGAGCTGGGCCCGCTGGCAGCTCGCCTGCTGCAATACCCAGTCGGCGATGGTCTGGTCGATATCATCGCCACCCAAAGCTGTATCCCCGCCGGTGGCCAGCACTTCGAATACCCCCCGGTGCAGACGCAGTACCGAAATATCAAAGGTGCCACCGCCCAGGTCATAGACAGCAATGACCCGATCCTGACTGTCATCTGTGTCAGTGTCCAGGCCATAGGCCAGGGCGGCAGCGGTAGGCTCATTGATCAGGCGTAACAGCCTGAGTCCGGCCAGTTGGGCAGCGTCCCGGGTGGCTTGACGTTGGGCGTCGTCAAAATAGGCCGGCACAGTGATGACGACACCTTCCAGCTCGCCGTCCAGTGCTGTCTCGGCCCGGTGCGCCAGGCAGGACAGTATGTCCGCTGAAATCTGCACCGGGCTGCGGGGCCCCTGGGCTGTCTCAACCAGCGGCATGTTTTGCGTGGCAACGAACTGAAGGGGAAGCAAGGGGGTCCGGGCGCGGATATCATCCAGATCACGTCCCAGAAAACGCTTGACGGAGCCAATCGTGTTGAGGGGATCCTGCACCGCCTGTTCCAGTGCCCGGGCACCTACGGCCCGGTCGGTCTGGCCGTAGTGCACAACCGATGGCAGCAGCACGGAGCCCTGCTCATCAGCCAGGACTTCGGGCTGGCCATTGCGCACGCTGGCGACCAGCGAGTGGGTGGTTCCCAGATCTATGCCAGCGGCCCGTTTGCGGTTGCCTGGATTGGGGCTCTGGTCTGGTTCGGATATTTGAAGAAACATGTTGTCTGTCCGGGATTGCGGAGTCGGCATTGTCAGTCAAGGTTTCCGCCAGGCTGGTGCGGTCTCTGAGGTCAGTCTGAGGACAGAGAAAGCCGACAGCCTTCCGGATTCTGTATGACACTGCGACGAAAAAGGATCAGGTGATGCTGCCGGTAGCCGGAGGCTGTTGGGCTTCTTCCAGCAAGCGCTGTACAAAGTGCATCTTGCGTGCGCTGTCGCTGGCGGCCGCGTAGCCTGCATCGCCGCCCCGGCGCCAGCCTTCCACAAAGGCAGATGTCAGGCGCGTCATAAGCCCCTGGGCATGCTGTTGTACCAGGGCCAGAGTCGCGGCGTCGGCACGGCTGCGTCCTGCTTCCAGCTGCTCCCGCAAGCTCATCTGTTCTTCGAAAAAGGCGACGTCTGTGATGGTCTGTTCCTTGTCCACCGGGTGGCCTGCCAGCTCCAGAAGGTAAAAGGCGCGTTTCAGCGGGCACGAGAGTGTATCAAAGGCCTCGTTGACAAGGGCTGCACAACGAACAGCCTGCAGCTGACTGCTGTCGGGCTGGTTGGCAAAGCGGTCGGGGTGCACAGCACGTTGCAGTCGCAGATGGCTCTGCTTGAGCTGCTGGTGATCAAGCAGGTAATCCACCGGAAGATCGAACAGCGCGAAGTAGTTGGCCCCCAGGTCCACGGCAAGGAGATCGGCCCCGACCGGGCGGCTGGACTGGTCAGACACTGAAACTTTCACCGCAACCGCACTCGCCGGATTTATTGGGGTTGTTGAAGCGGAAGCCTTCATTGAGCTGTTCTTTGACAAAGTCCAACTCGGTTCCCTTGACGTACACAAAACTTTTGGGGTCGACGAACAGGTTCAATCCTTGTGCTTCGAACACATGGTCCTCGGGGTTGGCTTCATCAACAAACTCAAGCATATAGGACAGCCCGGAGCAGCCGCTGGTCTTTACGCCCAGACGGATGCCCAGCCCCTGTCCTCTTTTTTCCAGCTGCTGCCGTACATGCCGGGCAGCAGCATCTGTCATGGTAATGCTCATCAAGCGGTTGCCGAGATTTGTTGTTTGTTACGGTAGTCGTTGATGGCGGCCTTTATGGCATCCTCTGCCAGAACGGAGCAGTGGATCTTGACCGGTGGCAAGGCCAGCTCCTCGACAATATGGCTGTTGCGGATTTCAGCCGCTTGTTCCAGGGTCCGGCCCTTGATCCACTCGGTCGCCAGTGAGCTGGATGCTATAGCCGATCCACAGCCATAGGTCTTGAACAGGGCGTCAGAGATGACGCCGGTGTCGTCCACCCGGATCTGCAGTTTCATGACATCGCCGCAGGCCGGCGCGCCGACCATGCCCGTGCCTACATCCAGGTCCGCCTCGCTCATCTTGCCAACGTTGCGGGGATTTTCGTAATGGTCAATGACCTCTTCACTGTAAGCCATGATCTTTTCCTCCTGCCTGTGCAGCCCGCGCCAGGCGGGCATTGCGTTTGTGTACTCTGTCAGAGGGGCGTCTGCACGCTGGCCTCAGTGGGCAACCCATTGCACTGTGTCCAGATCAACACCGTCCTTGTACATATCCCAAAGCGGAGACAGTCCACGCAGTCTGTCAACGGCACGCCTGACCTGGCTGGCGGCATAGTCGACTTCTTCTTCCGTGGTGAAACGTCCGAAGCTGAAGCGCAAGGAGCTGTGTGCCAGCTCGTCGTTGAGTCCCAGTGCCCGCAATACGTAGGAGGGCTCCAGACTGGCAGAGGTGCAGGCCGAGCCTGATGACACGGCCAGATCTCTCAAGGACATCATCAAGGACTCTCCTTCCACGTAGGCAAAGCTGACATTCAGTATGCCCGGTACCTTGTGCCGACCTGTAGCGCCGTTGATATAGACAGCCTCCATATCTTCCAGTCTCTTCATGAAGCGCTTTTGCAGGGCACTGGCCTTGCGGCTTTCTTTTTCCAGGTCATCGTGCAGCACCTGACAAGCCGCCCCCATGCCGACGATCTGATGAACAGCCAGGGTGCCAGAGCGCATGCCGCGCTCGTGGCCGCCGCCATGCATCTGGGCCTCCAGACGGACTCTCGGCTTGCGACGCACATAGAGTGCACCAACGCCCTTGGGGCCGTAGATCTTGTGGCCGGAAAAGGACATCAGATCGACCTTGAGCTCCTGCAGGTTGAGCGGGAGCCGTGCCAGGCTCTGAGCCGCATCCACATGAAAAAGGACATTTTTTTCGCGGGTAAGTTCACCGATGGCGGCAATATCCGTAATGGTGCCGATTTCGTTGTTGACGTGCATCAGTGTCACCAGGGTGGTGTCGGGACGCAGGGCGGCTTCTACCAGAGCCGGTGTGATCAGCCCGTCGGCATCGGGCTCGAGCCAGGTGACCTCGTAGCCCTCGCGCTCCAGCTGACGGCAGCTGTCGAGAACGGCCTTGTGTTCGAGGCGGGAGGTAATGATGTGTCGCCCTTTTTTGCGCTGGAAGTGGGCCACACCCTTGATGGCGAGGTTGTCAGACTCGGTGGCGCCCGAGGTCCAGACCAGTTCGCGCACATCCGCCTGTATCAAGTCAGCCAGTTGTTTGCGGGCCTTCTCAACGGCTTCTTCTGCTTTCCAGCCGAAGCTGTGCGAACGGGAGGCCGGATTGCCAAAGTTACCCTCCAGGGTCAGGCACTGCATCATCTCCTGCGCCACGCGGGGGTCCATAGGTGCGGTGGCAGCATAGTCCATGTAAATTGGCTGTTTCATTGAGTGTGTTTCCCCCGTACTCATTACTTCGCTGAGGCCGCCTGTGGCCTGCCCCAGTGGTGTCTGGCGTTTGTGTCCGCCGGGCGTGCCTGTCATTGGTGTGGTTGGTGTTGCCCTGAAGGCGCGCCGATTTTCAGATTTGTGCTGAATGTGTGCGTGTGACAGTGGCCTTTGCCTGATCCTGACGCGCTGCAACAGCCAGGATATCCTCACGTGCCAGAAGATCTGCCAGGCTGATGCCTCCCAAAAAATCACGGATATGGTGATTCAGATCGCACCACAGGTGATGGGTCAGGCATATGGCCCCCTGCTGACAGCTTTGGCTGCCCTTGCAGCGTGTGGCATCCACAGACTCATCAACGGCTTCTATGACATCTGCGATCGCCAGGCTGGCCGGTGGACGCCCAAGGCTGTAACCGCCACCCGGCCCCCGGGTGCCTGTCACCAACTGGCACTGCTTCAGTTTGGAGAACAGCTGTTCAAGATAGGGAAGTGACAGGCCCTGACGCTCTGCGATGTCGGCGAGCGTGACCGGGCGGCCATCTGTGTGCAAGGCCAGATCAAGCATGGCCGTGACAGCATATCGGCCCTTTGTTGTCAGTCGCATAGCCCCCTCCGGAGTTGGACGCGTGCCTGCCGCGATCAATTTCCACCTGGATCCGGGAGGCGTCAGGCTCGGCTCCTTGCTTCATTGGCAGGCGGATTATTGTATAACCAGGTATTTTGGTCAACTTGTATTTCTACCAGGTTGCGCCGCTGTGTCCGGGGCAGGGGGGCATGCTTGTGCCGGGCTCCGGGGGCAGTGCGTGCGTTGTTCGATCGGGCAGTGCTGTCCCGGGCCGGTCAGCAGTCCTTGCTGTGCAAATATGGCAAGAAGGCGTTGGGATGCGCATCGGGATACTGTCGCTGCCAAGGTCGGGACGGCCCCATTGTTTTGTTGCAGCTCGCAGCACCTGCGGAACCTGTAAAGATGCAGGTCTGGCTGGTGGTTGGTACGAGTCTTCGCCTGTGGCGCTGGAGCATTCGCCCTGGATCTGTCGTGACCGCATTCAGTCGCCGGGAATCTGATTTGTGGTTGTCCCGAGGTTCGCCAGCAAAAAGGTTTCATTGAGTCTGTGTTTCTTTCCGGGCACTGAGGAATCATTGCCCTGGATGCCCGTGCCTTGACGTGGGACAGGCACCAAAGGTAGCAAATGAAACCAGGCATGCTATTTTTGCGTTGCGGCTGTCTGTCTTCCCCGCTGGATAGTCGTCCTTGCCAGATCGACACCAATTTCTGCACCTGTCGCTGCATCGTTGCACAAATGTCTTCTTGGTCGTAATAACCGGACTGTCGACAGCGGCGCGAAGTGCATTGGTTGTCTGTTGTGGCGCGAGAGACGGGTAAACAACCGCGAGAGAAGCGCAGACGTACATCCCCGGCGACTTCTGCAACATGCTTGTCGAACCCGGAGTCTGAAACTGTTGTCGTGTCTATATGCACAACCTTGCCTTTTGCGATGCGGCAGCAAAAGAGCTTCCTTCCATCAAAATGCAAGCCAGCACTCCTGCTGTCAGACGAGGAAACACGAAGGCAAGGGATTTCACTGTCGTACTTGTCGTGGGAGCACCTCCAGTTTGTGTTGAAAATGGCATCTGCCCCACTACGTTGGACCGCGCAACCGCAGAAAGTTCCCCTGAACGGGAAGTCAGTGGCACTTGTCGCAATAACTTTTCGACACAAAGAGTTCCTCAAGCCGTCGTGGCGGGCAAGATCGCTTACTGAGTCGATACCCCTGACACCCTGGTTGGTGAGGCGAAATCCTGATATCCGTTGCTCTGTTTGCATTTTCAGGGTGTCCGTACAGCCAGGCTGCCTCCTGCAAGGCTGAAGGCAACAGGGTAGTGCTTCTTCTGGCTGCTCCATGGAGGGATGCATCTCCCACTGAAAAGGCAACCGGGGGCAAGGTTGCCAGGTTCGTTCATCTTGCTGCTTCTTGTTTCTTGTTTCCTGTTTTCTGTTTCTTGTTAAAAGCAAGGGAACGAGTAGTGGCCATGGGACGAATAGTAAGGGAATGAGTAGCAAGGGCATGAATAGCAAGGGCATGAATAGCAAGGGCATGAATAGAAGCAAGGGGACCATCACAAGATAGCCCGGCACCCATCCGGGCAGGTGCAGCATCTGGACTGGCGCGCTCCCGGCCTGGAGGACTGCGTTTTTTGTTTTGACGTTCCTGTCAGTCACAGCAGATAGCGCAGCATTCATGCTTGCAGCCGCTGCTACCGGGGACAGGCCATTTTCCTTACGTCACACAAAGTCTGTGGTTTCCCTGTCTGAAGTGTCTTTGTTTCATAAAGAGCTGTGCCGCCAGGTGCTTGAGCGGCTCCTGGCAGGTAGAAGTTGATGAAGATGAACAGCGTTTGTGAAGTATTCAACTAGACTTGCTTCCAGTCAGTTTGGAGGCTGGTATGGAGGCGCAGCACAAATGAGGGAAGTGCGTAACAGCAGGAGAGGCAGCTGCAAAGACAGAGTCTGGTATGGACTGGTGCTGGCGTTTATCTGCGCAGCAGGGAGTGGGACTGTGCCGCCGGTAACGGCCGGAGTGGTGTGCCAGCAGTTTCTTTACGAAGGCCCTGGCACTCTCTACTGTGATGACCTGATCTACAGAGCCCGGGGCGTTGCGACCCTCTTTGAAGCGGAGGGGCCTGTGACGCCCTTTGTCCAGGACTGGCCGGTAGCCGCTGGTATGGCTTCCGGCGTCCGGATTGCCAGAAAAGCAGGCAGACGCGGCGGCCTGCTGGCCAGCAACAGGGCTATCCGGCAGCTGCACTTCCTGCCATTGCTCTACCCCCTGCTGAAGCGTCGCTGACTTGCACCAGTGGAATCAGCCCCGCTTGTGCGGAGGTTTTCCGCTGTGAGGGGGCTTTCCACTGGTACCAAAGCTGACCATGGAGGGCCTGGTCGCATCCGCCGCAGGCCTTTTGGCATGGCGGGGCT
This sequence comes from Kistimonas sp. bin40, assembly GCA_002238585.1. Classification (GTDB taxonomy): domain Bacteria; phylum Pseudomonadota; class Gammaproteobacteria; order Pseudomonadales; family Endozoicomonadaceae; genus Sansalvadorimonas. The sequence goes on from MPMQ01000055.1 coordinate 14,280, forward strand.
TTCCGGCACAGCAGCTGTCCCTTGCGCAGCCAATGGCTGAGCATGCCGTCCATCACCTCTTCCCGGGTGTCAAAGTGCCGGGCCAGTTCCGCCAGACTGACGGGTGATGCTCTGTCTGAAAGAAAATGACGAATGGCACTCAGCATGGGCGCATACTCCCGTGTGTACTGGTGGGCTGGTGTTTGCTGCGGGCTGCTACCCGGTTCAGCAGCCAGTATACGAAACAGAAAGAGGCGAGCAAAAGCCCCAGCAAGGTACCCGATTCGGCGGGATGCTGGTGGAAGGTGCTGATCTGATAGTACCCGGTGGCTGTCACCCAGGCCAGGTAGGTCGTCCAGGCGCCAGAAAACCACATCCAGCCCGCACCGGCTTCTTTTTTCACGGCACCCATGGCAGAGACACAGGGCATATAGAGCAGCACAAACAGCAAATAGGCAAAGGCAGCTGTTGCGCTGGCAAACTGGTGTCGAATCACGTTATAGGTACTCATGTGCACAGGCTTTTCCCCTGCGACCGAGGTGTCATTCTCTTCCAGAGCTTGCGTCAGGCCCAGTGGATCAAGAAAAGTTTGACTCAGCAAAGCCAGGTTGGCTGGAATACTGTCCCATGCCTCGCCGAGCGAAGCCATGAGGTTCAGCTCGGTGGGGTCCGAGTCTTCGTCTTCGCCGGTCCCCATGCGCGAGTACAGGGAGTCGAGTGTGCCTACCACCGACTCTTTGGCAAACAGGCCGGTGATCAGGGCAACGGTCGCAGGCCAGTTGCTTTCCTCTATGCCCATAGGTGCAAACAGGGGAGAGAGCTCGCGTCCTGCCGAAGCCAGCAGGGATTTCTCGGTATCCACATTGCCAAAAGAGCCATCTGTACCCAGCGAGTTGAGCACGCCCAGCAAGGTAACCATCAGCACAATAGTACGCCCGGCTTTGACAACAAAGGATTTGAGTCGGTCCCGGGTGCGCAGCAGAATACCCCGCAGGGTCGGCCTGTGGTATCTGGGAAGCTCCATGACCAGCGGGGTGTTTTCGCCGGGCAGCAGCGTGTGCTTCATCAGGAGTCCGGTGAAAACGGCGGCCAGAATGCCAATCAAATAGAGAAGGAAAACGACGTTCTGACCATGAGCCGGGAAAAATATGACGGCAAAAAGCGCATAGATGGGCAGGCGCGCGCCACAGGACATGAACGGGCTCATCATGATTGTGATTTTGCGTTCCCGGTCCTGTTCCAGGGTGCGGGTAGCCATTATGGCCGGCACAGTGCAGCCAAAGCCGACCAGAATGGGAACGAATGCCTTGCCTGGCAGTCCTATCTTCTGCATGGCCCGGTCCAGGATAAAGGCGGCTCTGGCCATGTAACCGGAGTCTTCGAGTACGGCCAGAGCGATGAAAAGACTGCTCACCACCGGAACGAAGGTCAGTACCGTTTGTATTCCCAGCCCAAGCCCGTCAGCGATCAGAGCCACCAGCCAGCCGGGTGTTCCCCATGATTCAAGCAGGTAGCGGCTGCCGTCTACAAACAGGGCACCACCGGCCAGGTCGAAGAAGTCAATAAAGGCTCCGCCTATATTGGTCGTAAACATGAACATCAGGTACATGACACAGAAGAACAGCGGCAGCGCCAGGAAGCGGTTGAGAACGATCCGGTCGATTTTTTCCGTGGTGGAGTGTGTCAGCTTGTCTCTGCGCACGACCACGCCTTGCACCAGAGCTTCGATAGTGTTGTAGCGGGCCTCTGCACAAAGTATGTCGACGTCTTCATCGCAGTCGGCACGCAGACGTGCACGAATCCCCTTCAGCTGGTCTGCGTTCTCGATCTGCTGCTCCAGTTTCGGGTCGCCTTCCAGCAGACGGCTGGCCAGCCAGCGCTCATCCAGCCCCCGGCTGTGTGCCAGGGACTGCGCCAGGGGTTGTACTTGCGCCAGTGCAGATTCGAGCTGTTGACCCCAGTGGGTGGCGACGTGGCTGACGGGCTGTCTTGCCTTCAGCTGGTCTGCTATGGCCGCTTTCAGAGCCTTTATACCCTGGTTTTTGCTGGAGGAAACCGGCAGCACGGGGCAACCCAGTCGTTCTGAAAGGCTCTTGATGTCTATCTTTATACCCTGCTGGCGTGCGACATCCATCATGTTCAGCACCACCAGCATGGGTTTTTTCATTTCCAGCAGCTGGGTGGTCAGGTAGAGGTTGCGCTCTATCGCGCAGGCATCGATAACGTTGATGTAGAGGTCTGCGTCCTGACGCAGTATATAGTCCTGCGCGACTTGCTCGTCGAGTGGCAGTTCTTCTGTGCCGGGCGTCAGTGAATAGGTGCCCGGCATGTCGATCAGTTCTATTTCCTGTTCTTCCCAGGCGTAGCGGCCGACTTTTTTGTCAACTGTGACGCCTGCCCAGTTGCCTACCCGCTGGCGGGCACCTGTAACAGCGTTGAACAGTGTTGTCTTGCCGCAATTGGGATTGCCGACAAGGGCAAGGGTTCCTTGGGTTTTCACGTTGAAGCCCTGTTCATTATGCCCGCCTTCTTGCCATGCCCGCTTTTTTGTACCCGTATATAACGGGCTTCGTCGCGCCGCACAATCAGGCTGACGCCTCCCAGCTCCAGCTGCATGGGATCCCCCATGGGCGCTTTACGTACAACCCGAAGCTGTACACCCGGCATGAGGCCCATGGCCATCAGCTGGCGCCTGTAATCTCCCTTTACCGTATAGCTGTTAATCTGGCAGGAGTCGTTTACCTGCAGGTCCCCCAATGTCATGTCTTCTGTGGCAGGGGTTTCGCGTGTTTGCGCCAGCATAGGATGTACTCCAGTTCCGGGTCGCGATAGCTCACCAGTAAGGCAACGTTGATAATATGTAGCGGGGGAGACTATAGCGGAAACAAGAATCATTTGCATTAAAAAGAAATACTGACATGGGGTTCGTGCGTGCAGGCGCCTTATTTTGGGAGGCAGACAGCAATTGCAAGAGGCCGGTCGGGAATGGCGGCCAGGACTTCAGACTGTATCCGCAGGGGTGACAACACGTGTGATGGCAGCTTTTGTTGTTGTGTTGCGCTGTGCATGCCCCGGGCAAATTTTTTCAGGAACGCTTTTGAGAACCCTTCCCCTGTTGTCATCAGCGCGTGTTGTTTTCCAGGTGCCGGCGCTACCGTCAGGACGATCGCCGAAGCGGAATCTGCTCATCTGTGCACTATGCCAGCAGCTCCGCACACAAATCGGACCGCTGCCGTAGCAGTGCCTGTTCTGGTCGGCAGGTCCGGGCGGTAAGGTTGTAAGACTGTACGAAAGAAGCAGGCGGCCAGAGGCACTGGAGGCTTGGCCGCGACTGCTGAAGAGAGGCTGTTCGACGCTTTATGTGGCTTGTTGCAGCCTGCATTCCAGCCGGTCTTGTCGAAGAAGTGGTTTCAATCCCTTCGCCCGGTTTGCAGGAATGGCGGCAAGCTATCTTTTCCCGGTGGCTCCTGTGTACCCCCCTGCCTGGAGGCGCTGCCCGGTATCAGATCTTTGGTCGTTGTTCTCGCTTTGTGGAAACTTTTTTTCCGGATCGGCGTTTACGGCTGCCAGGACGTCCAGCACTTCAGCCGGATAGTCTGGCCTGGAATGATAGAGTTCGGTCGCGTAAGCCAGGGGGGGGCTATAAAACCTGGAGTAAAATACGCCCGGGGTGGCTGCCGGATGCTGTAAAATTCTTTTCACCAATGCAGGGTCTGCGGAATCTATTGCCCGGTGCAGGATGGATTTACTGTAGTGTCGTGCGCCGATATCAATACCGGGATGATTCAGCAGTGTATCCAGCTTGCTTTTCCAGGCAGGGACATTGCGATCCAGGCAGACATGCAGTGGTGTAAGTGGTGTAAATGGAGATGATCCCGTTGATTCCTCCTTGTTGGGATTAGCTCCCGCATCCAGTAGCGCTTTCACAGCGTCTGCACTTGGGGCTGCCTTACAAGCCTGGATCAGAGGGGGCTGCTCGCACCTGCTATGCTTGACGTCCAGCAAGTCCAGCGCAATAACCATTCGCAGCCACGCGGGGCTGGCGTGGTTCCACAAATGCTTTTCGTTGAGATCGTTTTTTTGCATGGTTGTGAGGAAAAGTCGCGTGTCAAACTTGCCGCCACTCTTCTCGCTATCCAGCTGTGCACACTCCAACAGTTTGGCTGTGGCAGCCCAGTTCTCCTGCTGAATGGCCGAGAGCAGGAGCACACTGCAAGTTGCGTAGGTCATCAGGCCCGGATCGAAGGGTTCAGACCACCTGAAAGCTTTATAGTGTTCCTGGAGTCTGGACAAAAATGCATGCGGGCTGTCGTTTACAAAATCCGGTTTTTCACCAGAGTCTTCCAGGAAATATGGATTGGAAGTACGTGTCAAAAAAACGCTTGTTTCATCCCAGAACCTCTGGAGCTGTTTTTGAATGATGCGCTGCTCGTCAGGATTGACACTTTGCAGGGGGGAGGCATCACCCGTAGGCTCTGTGCTGGAAAAGTAATTGATGATTTCAGGAAGCTTTCTGTGTTCGAGCTCTCGCTCCGGGTAGTCTGAACGTAACCGGTGGTTCAGGTTTCTTATGATGAGCGAGTCAGTTGCGGTGGCGCTTCTGAGGTTGATGATGTCCTGAAAAGAAAGATGCTTGCTTATCGCATCTGCTAGAGGAGGTTGGCGCAGCAGATGGTCCAGAGTCAGAGTGGTGTTGCTGGCACCCGTCACGGCCGCCGCCAGCGCGGCAGTGCGATCTGATCTGCTCTCCTGGTGCTGTACGGAAGGTGCGGTGGCTGTGGGAGACGAGGGGAGTGAGGGGAATGAAAGAAAAGGCGTCATCGTCATATAGTCTCTTTGAGTCATCAGCGAGGAAAGTGGTGCAAAAGCGGGCGAAGACCCGGCGTTCGATGGGTGAGGAGCCCGTGGGCCGCTGCCTTCGAGCTGGTGCAGGTGCCTCTGTGCCTTGCTCCCTGAAGAGCAAAGCGGGCGCGGATTGTATGGAAAAAAGACGTCAGGGTAAACATAGTTCAAGCGACGCCTTGTCCGCAGTGGCATTCAACAGGTCGTAACCAGAGCAGTTTCCCAGACTGAACTTTGCCCTGATATTGAGGCGGGCGCTTTGTCACGCCTGCCGTTGCGGTGCCGGCAAGCATCGCAGGCGTGACAATTTCTGCTGGTGTTTGGTGGCCCGGCGCGGTCACAGAATGCTGCACTGCCATGGATTGCTTGCCAGTGCCTTGTCTATCCGGGCATTGCACGGGATGTCTTCCAGGGTGTCAATCTGTCGGCGGAAAGTGTTGGCGTCGCGCCGCTTGCAGGCACAAGTCTATGTCATGTGCATCAAAAAGGAATGCTGACATGGGGGGCGTGCGTGCAGGAGCCCTTTTGGGGAGATAGACAGCAATTGTAGGGGTTGGTCGGGAGTGGACGCCAAGACTCCAGACTCTATCCGCAGGGGGGGACAAGAATAGAGGTGATGCCAGCTTTTTTTATTGTGTTGCGCTGTGCATGCCTGGGTAACTTTTTTCAGGAGCGCTTTTGAGTGTCGTTCCCCTGTTGCCATCAGCACCTGTTGTTTGCCAGGTGCCGGCACTACAGCCAAGTGTATGGGTTTGCAATCATGACGGACGGGCTGAATTTTTCCATGCAGCAGCACACCGGTCCCACATTCAGGCGGTGCGATCAGGTTATCATTTTCCCTTTATCTTTATAATTTGGGCGGCAAAGATAGCTGATGTTTTACCGTGGTCAAATCTGTGTTTTCTTGATCAGGCAGGCTGGTTGTATACATTGATATCACTTTTTGGTGTTATATCATCCAGTAATGATGTTTGCTGTTGGGCAGTTTTGAGTCGTCTGACCGTTTCTAAGCCGGAGTAAAAATAAGTCCCTTATGCCGATCTACCAGCCTCCCTTTGTTATAACTAATGCAATCCTGAAAGCTGTAGCAGATATCAGCGAACGCCTTGGGATATATAGCGCGGGTCAGGCGGCTGACATGACTCCGCAGTTGCGCAGGGGCAACCGTGTACGAACCATACAGGCATCACTGGCCATCGAGCACAATACGCTGACAGTTGAGCAGGTGACGGCACTGCTTGAAGGCAAACGTGTTCTCGGTACGCCAAAGGAGATTCAGGAAGTCCAGAATGCATTCGCAGCCTACGACACACTTCCAGATTTGCTGCCGGCGCGAGTCGAGGATTTGCTGCAGACTCACAAACTTCTTATGTTAGGTTTGACTGAGCAGGCTGGGTGTTGGCGATCAGGCGGTGTTGGTATCTACAGGGATGATCAGCTGGTTCATATGCCTCCACCCGCGTCGCAGGTCCCTCGGCTGGTTAGTGATCTGCTGGCCGGGCTGGACACAACAGATATTCATCCTCTTATTGCCAGCTGTATTTTTCATTATGAGTTTGAGTTTATCCACCCCTTTGCGGACGGTAATGGGCGTCTTGGCCGTTTCTGGCAAACGTTGATTCTTTCTCAATGGCGTCCTGCTCTGTCGTTTCTGCCAGTGGAGACGCTGATAAAAGAGCGGCAGGAGCAGTATTATGCAGCACTGCGTGAGGCAGATAAGGCCTGTGATTCAACGGTATTTATTACCTTTATGCTGACAACTCTTGAGCTGGCTCTGGAATCCGCTTCAAGTGGAGTACGACCAGTATCCGATCAAGCAACCGACTATGCGACTGATCAAGTAACCGATCAAGTAAGAATGCTCTTACGAGTGCTCTACAATGCTGGAGGGCAGCCGCTCGGCTCAAAATAGCTTATGGATTTGCTGCAGCTGAAACACCGCCCCACCTTTCGACAAAATTATTTGTTGCCTGCGATGGATAGTGTGCTGGTTGTCATGAGTTTCCCTGACAGTCCCAAGAGCTCCAGGCAAACTTATCGGTTGAGTGAGAATGGTCTGTCTTTTGTGAAGAGGCTGCCAGTTTCATAGTGCTATCCATGCAGAAGATGCCAGACTGGATCAGCTGACTCGACAGGGTTAATCCGCCTGAATGGCAGATAAATGGGAACTACGGGACTATCGGTGCATCCTGTTCTTGCTATTAAGGCATAAAAAATCAAAGGAATATCAGTTCAAAGAGCCAAACCTTATTGTTCATACCTTCCCTGATCTATAAATCAGAAACTGATAGTGAAAGAGAACTTCATCCTTGGATTGATCAGCTGATTAAGGCTTTATAAATGTCTGAAATAGCCTCATCAGCCCCGAAGTTGCTTGCTGAACTTCGACCCTGATCACCGACTCCCGTCAAAAAGCCTCAGCAGCGGTCAATGCCTCCCTGACCTTTATGTACTGGCAGGTCGGTCACCGTATCAATCAGGAGGTACTGGGAGGCGAGCGGGCCAAATATGGTAAACAGGTAGTAGTCTCTCTCGCCAAACAGCTTACCCAGGAATTTGGCCGGGGCTTTTCCGATAAGCAGCTGCGCCGGATGATGCAGTGTGCTGAGGTTTTCCCGGAGAAGGACATTGTCGTATCACTGATGCGACAATTGAGCTGGACCCACTTTGTCGCCCTGATTCCTATGAAGGACCCTCTGCAGCGTGAGTTCTACGCCCAGATGTGCCGTATTGAAGGCTGGAGTGTGCGGGAGCCAGGAGAGCGGATTGACTCCATGTTGTATCAGCGTACCGCGCTGTCCAAAAAGCCGGAAAAGTTGATTGAGAAAGAACTGCAGACCCTGGCTGAGAAGAATCGCCTCGAACCCAGTCTGGTACTGAAAGATCCTTATGTGCTGGACTTTCTGCAGCTGAACGATCATTACCTTGAAAAAGATCTTGAAGACGCTATTCTGCGCGACCTTGAAAGTTTTCTGCTGGAACTGGGTTCCGGTTTTTCCTTTATTGCCCGGCAGAAGCGTATTCAAATCGACGGTGATGATTTCTATATCGACCTGCTGTTTTACAACCGTCAGCTCAAGCAGCTGGTGGCGGTAGACTTAAAAACCGGTCGTTTCAAAGCCCATTATAAAGGGCAGGTGGAGATTTACCTGCGCTGGCGTTAACATAGGGGCCTTTAATGAAGGCTTCACCATTATTGTGGCTGTTGACCAGCTCATCAAACTGGCCACTGAATGGACGGGTGTCAGTTACAAAGCCGGAGACAATAAACTTTCGCAGGGAGGTAGCGATATCTTTGGCAAGCAGGCCGGGAATCATCTGATCTCTCCCTGCCGCTGCAAAACGTACAAGTCGTAGTATTTACTTGCCAACATAATGAATCCGTCCCTGCAAAACCCGAAAGACTAAATGCCATTAAAATGTCGTATGGAAGGAAAATTGACAGACCAGTATGGTCAGGAAGGGCGTGCCTGCTGTGTGATACAGCAGGCACGCTTTATAATGAGAATTATCGTCTGGGTTGCAGATTGGAAAAGTAGTCCATGGCATCCTTCAGGCCGAGAAGGTACCAGCCATCAATATTCTCCGGTTTATCAATAGCAATACCAAATTTGGTAGATGGCCAGGCCAACTCAAGCTCCTCAATAACCTTGCCACGGTCATCAGTTAGCTCATAACCCACTTCCGGTGGTGCAAACCC
>MPMQ01000056.1 GCA_002238585.1 Kistimonas sp. bin40
ATGGCCACTATTCACCGCATGCCCTCTGACGAGCCTGTTGCTGCTTCCTGAGAAGAAATAGAACAGCGCGACCTTCTGCGCATGCTCATCCAGGCAGTAAAACGCACTGGGCGGCTCGTCCAGCCAACGATGCCACACGCAGTCTCAACGGCCAGACCGCCCCATCTACCAAAGACAAGGGACCGCACTGGCGGGGATCCTATGGTGGACCCCAATACAAAAAAATCCCGCTACAGAACTCTGTAGCGGGATTTTTATCATGTGGCGGTGAGGAAGGGATTCGAACCCTTGATACGTTGCCGTATACACACTTTCCAGGCGTGCTCCTTCGACCACTCGGACACCTCACCCTGCAGCGGACCAACAGTGCATCGCTGGCCGACTTCCTCAAAGGGCGGGGCACACTCTATAACAGACGGCCCTGTCAGGCAAGTTTTCCTTGCATACCGACCCTGAAGTATCCAGAAAACGGCTACCTATTGACGCAGGCTGGCACCCAGCTGTGCAGACAAGGCTTCCAGAACAGCCTGCAACAGACCCTCGGTTTCATCATCCTGCAAAGTGCGGTCCGGATGCCGCCAGGTCAATCCCAAAGCCAGACTTTTTCGCCCCGGCTCTACACCCGGGCCACTGTAGACATCAAACAAACATAGATCCGTCAGCTCAGGGCCAGCGTGCGCCCGGATCACCGCAGCAACAGCAGCAGCCTCGGTAGATTGCTCCACCACCAGCGCCAGATCTCGACGCACCGCAGGAAAACGGGATGCACCACCAAAAGCAGCCGTCTTGCCTCGCATCAGCACTTCAGCGTTCACCTCAAACACAAACACCGGGACATCCAGATCCAGCGTCCGCGCCACGCCAGGATGCAAGGCCCCCAGCACACCAACTACCTGTTGGTCGCGCATCAACTCGGCACTCTGGCCAGGATGCAGCGCCGGATGCCGCGCGGCCCGAAAACTGTAGTCCGCCTCACAGCCACTCCTGTGCAGCAGCGCCTCCAGATCGCCCTTGATATCGAAAAAGTCCAGGCTCTCACGCCCCGTATTCCAGCGTTCTGGATATCTGGAACCGCATACAGCCGCACCCAGCCACAGCTGCTGCGACAGCGCGTCGTCCCGACGCCGGAATACCTGACCACTTTCAAACAGGCGCACACGGCTGTGCTGGCGGTTCAGGTTGGAACGCACGCCACTGACAAGCCCCGGCAGCAGGCTGGTACGCATGACAGACATTTCGCTGGAAATCGGGTTGGCCAGCGGTTCTGCGGCCTCGTCAGGACAAAACAGGCCCTGCAACGCCGGATCAATAAAGCTGAAGTGAATCGCTTCCCGGTAGCCACGATTCACCAGGACAGAACGCAGTTGCCGCAAGTCCAGATGACTCTCAGGGGCCAGTGCCGGATTCCAGACACCCCCTGGCGCAGTGTCCGGCAGGTTCCTGTAGCCATGCAATCGAATCAGTTCCTCAATCAGATCTTCTTCGATTTCCAGATCAAAACGCCAGCTGGGCACAGTAACAGACCACACCTCCGGCTCAACCGCCTCCAGCTCCAGTCCCAGGCCGGTCAGAAGCTGCACAATCCTCTCTGCAGACAGCTCAATACCCAGAAGCTGCGTGGCCTTCTGCCGCCGCAGCCTGATGACCGCCCTCTGCTGTGCGTCTGCTGCTGCACCGGACGGCGTTTGTTCTGTCACAGGTCCGGCCTTGCCGCCACAAATCGAAATAATCAGCTGACTGGCCCGCTCTATAGCCCGGGCGGGCAACTGCGGGTCCACGCCGCGCTCAAACCTATGCGAAGCTTCTGTATGCAGTCCCAGGGCACGGGCCCTGCCCGCCATGGCCACCTTGTCGAAGCAGGCCGCCTCCAGAAAAATGCAACGGCTGCTGCTCGTCACGCCGGAGGAAGCACCGCCCATAATGCCGGCCACAGAAAGAACCTGCTGGTCGTCGGCCACCACCAGCGTCTGGATCCCCGGTGTCTTCTCGCTTCCGTCCAGCAAATGCAGCGCTTCATCCGCCCGCCCCATGCGGACACAGAGCCCAGCCTGCAAGGCGTCCCGGTCGTAGCAATGCATGGGCTGTCCCAGCTCAAGCATCACGTAATTGAGAATGTCCACCACCGGGTTCACGCCCCTTATGCCACAGCGGCGCAACCGCTCGCGCAGCCAAAGAGGCGTTGGTCGACTGGCATCGACCTGTTCCAGCACCCGGCCGACAAAACGATGACAAGCCTGCGGCGCGTCCAGTCGCACCTCCAGGCGTGCATCACTTTCCTCAGCCACCTTTTCTATCTTGTGAGCAACAAGGGGCACGTCAAACGCTGCGGCCAGTTCGCGCGCCACGCCCAGCACGCTCAGGCAGTCGCCCCGGTTGGGGGTCAGATCCACGTCGAGAACCTGGTCATCCAGCTGCATCAAAAGGCGCAGATCAGTACCCACAACTGCCTCAGCAGGCAGTTCCATAATGCCATCACTGGCTTCCTCTGCAAGACCCAGCTCATCGGCACCACACAACATGCCGCAGGAGGCTACGCCGCGCAGCTTGGTCTTCTTGATTTTCATGCCGCCCGGCAGCACTGCTCCCGGTTGCGCCAGGGCAACCTTGATGCCGGCGCGCGCATTGGGCGCCCCGCACACCACCGTCCATTGTTCCTGACCATCCGTCACCTGTGTCACCCGCAGCTTGTCCGCGTTCGGGTGAGGCACGCAATCCAACACTTCCCCGACCACAACACCGGAAAAGTCCGGCGCAACAGCTGCCTTGCCATCCACTTCCAGCCCGGCCATGGTCAGGCTGTCAATCAGCCCGGCGGTATCAACGTCCGGATTGACCCACTCCCGCAACCACTGTTCACTGACTTTCATACTGTTCTCTTCAAGCTCACCCAAGCCCGCAGGCATTCCTCTGATGTCCGGGCTTTGTCACCCGACGCTGGCGTTTGTGGACGCAACCTAGTGGAACTGCTCCAGAAACGGGATGCTGTTATCGAAAAACTGCCTCAAATCCTGTACGCCATAACGCAGCATCGCAAAACGCTCAACACCCAGTCCGAAGGCAAATCCCTGAAACTGCGCCGGATCCAGCCCGGCGTGCCGGAACACGGCCGGGTGCACCATGCCGCACCCCAGAACTTCCAGCCAGCGCGGCTCGCCCGTGCCCTCACCCCAGGCAATATCCACTTCGGCAGAAGGCTCGGTAAAGGGAAAGTAAGAAGGACGAAAGCGCAGTTGCAAATCATCGCGCTCAAAAAAAGCGCGCAGAAAGCGCGACAGAAGACTTTTCAGATCAGCAAAGCTGGTGCGTTCTCCAGCTTCTCCTACATAGAGCCCTTCCACCTGGTGAAACATGGGGCTGTGGGTCTGGTCAGAGTCGCAGCGGTAGACCTTTCCCGGGCAGATAACTGCAAGAGGAAGGCGGCCTTTACCGGCAGCCAGCTGACGCAGCGCGCGCACCTGCACCGGTGAGGTATGCGTGCGCAGCACGGCACCTGTTTCGGTGTAGAAAGTGTCGTGCATAGCCCGCGCGGGATGGTGGGCTGGAATGTTCAGGGCTTCAAAATTATGGAACTCGTCTTCCACTTCCGGTCCGCAAGCAACGCCAAAGCCCATGCTGGAAAAATAGTCGGTAATCCGCTCCATGGTCCGGGTCACCGGGTGCACACTGCCAAGCCCTTGACCGCGACCTGGCAAGGTCACATCCACAGACTCCGCCGCCAGACGGGCCGACAAGGCTTCCTGCTCCAGACACTGGCGACGCTGTTCAACAGCCTCGAGCACTTGCCCTCTTGCGCTGTTAATCTCAGCCCCCCGGGCGGGGCGCTCTGCGGCAGGAAGCTGGCGCAACCCCTGCGCCAGCAGGCTGATCTCGCCTTTCTTTCCGAGATAATGGACTCGAATCTTGTCCAGATCTGCCAGGCTGGCGGCTGTGTTTACCGCAGCCAGCGCGGCCTGAGTCAGGGCACAAAGGTTTTCCATGGATGGCTTCGCATGTCAGCGGGCGGCCGCGCCTCCACCAGCGGTGAAAGAGGCGACAACCCGAAAAGCAAAAGCGGCGATTCTACAGAACAAGCAGAGCCATCACCAGCCTGGACACCCGCTCAACCCACAGCCGGATCGCGACTCTTCTCCGGAAAGGACACAGCAAGATCCATGGCGTTCGGATCGTTGTACACGCTTTCGTCCAACGCACCCTCGTGCTTGGCCACTATGCAGGTGACCACGCAGTCGCCCGTGATATTGACCGCCGTACGGATCATGTCCAGCAGACGATCAACACCCAGGATCAAGGCCACACCTTCCAGCGGCAGCCCGACCTGATTCAACACCATGGCCAGGGTCACCAGGCCCACACCAGGCACACCGGCTGCCCCCACAGACGCCAGGGTCGCCATCAGTATGACAGTCAGATAGTCAGACAACCCCAGCGGCACACCAAACGCCTGGGCAATAAACACCGTGGCCACGCCCTGCATAATGGCGGTGCCATCCATGTTGATCGTGGCTCCCAGTGGGATGGTGAAGGAAGAGACGCGACTGGAGACCCCCATGCGGAAATTCACCGTTTCCATCGATACCGGAATCGTGGCATTACTGGAGGCCGTGCTGAAAGCGAACATGATGGCGCTTTCCATTTTCTTGAGGAACATGAACGGATTAAGGCCCGCAAACAGCCGAAGCAAGCCACTGTAGGTCACCAGCAGCTGGACGATCAACAAACCCGCCACGAGCAGGAAATACGCCAGCAGGTTCGCAATGGCGGAAAATTCAATACGAAAGAACAGGCGTCCCATCAGCGCAAACACCCCATAGGGCGCAAACTGCATCACCATGGCCACCAGCTTCATCATCGCTTCGTTGAGACCGGTGAACAGCTCCACTACCCGGGTGGCACGCGATCCTGCTGCCGACACCGCCAGACCAAACATCAAGGCGAAGACGATAATCTGAAGACTGTTTCCTTCAGCCATGGCCCCTATGGGGTTGGTAGGAAACATACTAACGACAATCTCTCCCAGAGAAGGCGCCGCCTGTGCCGAAAAACTGGCGGCCGATGCCAGATTGGCACCCTCGCCCGGTTGCACCAGCAACCCCCCCATGATAGCCAGGGTGATAGCCAGACAGGTCGTCAACAGATAGAGCCCCACCGTTCGCATACCAAGACGCCCCAGCGAGCGGGCATCACCCAGCGAGCAGGTACCGGCCACCAGTGAAACAAAGATCAGGGGGACAATCAGCATCTTGAGACAGGCCATAAAAATCTGGCCCAGAATACTGAAGAGTCCATCAGAGAAATAGCGTGTAAAAAACGCACTTTCCGGAAAAAAAATCTGGGCAGTCAGTCCTACACAGATCCCGAGTACCATCCCCACCAGCACACGTGCCGTCAGGGAGCTCTGTTGCCATTTTTGCAAAACATACATGCTCTTTCTCCTTTTTTGTTGGTTTTTGGGTTAACCGGAGGCTGCCACAGGCATCTCCGCTTTGGTGTTCTTCACGGCAAGAGAAAACGGCTCCCCGCACGGAAGATTCGTGAAAAAAGGGTCGCGAGACGACCGGATGATCACTGCGGCCCCTGCGCCACCTCCCAGCGGGCACTTGCCATTCAGCAGCCATCTCTGGCAACAAACTCGTAGACTCTCTTCCGGTTTTCTCACATCACATGGCAGAGCTGGCTCCCGACCACCGCACGGACACGTGCCGTGCAGACAAGTCGTTGCAGGTGCCAAGCTGCACAGCTTTGCGCCATGCGGGCTTTGCTTTTGTTCGCCACTCTCTGTCGCTATGGCTATCGCTATCGCGCTGTTACGCCCTTGCGCTTGCGCACTCCTCGTCACAAGGCCAACAAAAAGCAGCAGGCCTTGATAATTCCGGCCCTCCTATAACATCAGACGCTTGTCCAGCCTTCCTGGTTCCTGCCTCCGCGACCTTTTTGCTCCTGGCTCAAGCCGGCAAGCGGAGCATGCCAGCCCCTGACGGGCAAGGTGCTACCAAGCCCGGTGACTTCATGGAGCACAGCACCCCACCCTTGTCCGGGGGACAGACTTTCGCAACAGCACCGCTGTGACAAGTTTTTTTCCGGAGCAGCATTGTCAACGACCAATGCTGTGTCGGCAATTCCTTGTTCCCAGACGACAGGTTTCACGGGGGGCCTGAGCACGCAGACAAACCTCTTCACGCCTCTTCACACCAGCACATGCAAGCGCATACACGCGCACAAGAGTAGCAATGTAGACGCCGAAAACAGGTCTGACCCTGGCTATTGCACAAATTCTGCTGAACGCGTCCTGCTGAACGAGGACAGCGCCGCATCAACCAGGCCTGTAATCTGCATATTTTTCCTGGCAATCCCGGGGCCACACTGTCTCCAGCGCAGAAACTGCACACTGCATGCTTTTCCCAAGGACGGGTCCTGCAACAGGCCCACACCAGAGCCAAGTCGCAGTAAAAGCACAAGCCGGGCGCGCTATGGACTCACCAGGCGGGCCTCATGGCCTCCCTTTGGCTTTCCACTGTTTGCGAGCAAAGAAAAGCACCCGCCCGAGCATAGACTGGCTTTGCGCAACCGGCGGATTTTGGTTGTTTTTTTTCTTTGACAACAGCCTGCCACTCTTGCGCAAGTGCACTTTTCCTCCTCACTTGTGCCGGTGGCGCATCCGGAACACTCAGCTCACGGCAAGGCCTCCCCATTGCTGTGCTGACGAACATGGCAACACAAGCCTGGCGCTCCTCCTCATGCAGGCGAACGGGCGTTGCCCCGCCACCCAGAGCCGGCCAGAACACTAACCTGCGCTCCAACCTGTGAACAACAACATCAATGCAGACACGCATTCCTGCCAGGGCCGAGACAGCCCGACACCACAAACACGCCCTGTCCTCCTGTACAAGCAACAAGCGCCCCCCCTTTAAAACAAGGCACCAGTGCGCTACAGTCGCACCAGCGACTGAGGACGACTGCTGCCCGGCCGTCCAGGGATGGCCTGCCTGTACCCCACCCTTTTCCTGTTTACACCTGTGCCTTACCACTATGACTACATGGATTTCTTCGGGCACGGCAGCCTGTGCCCTTGCCCTGTCCTGCCTGCTGAGCGCCACTTCCTCCTGTGCAGACCAACCACCATCCGCGCGGCTGCGCATTCTGGAAACCACAGACATCCACGCCAACGCCCTGGATTATGATTTTTACAAGGACGCCCCCACCACGCGCTTCGGACTGGTGCGTACGGCCAACCTTATACACCAGGCACGGGCCGAAGAACAAAACGTGCTTCTGGTCGATAACGGCGATCTGCTCCAGGGTTCTCCCATGGGCGACTGGCAGGCGGCCCAGGGCTTGCAGCCAGACGGCAGGGCCCATTCCGTCTACCAGATCATGAACGCATTGGGCTACGACCTGGGTACCCTGGGCAACCACGACTTCAACTATGGGCTGGACTACCAGAAAACCGCGCTGGCCGGTGCCCGTTTCCCGGTGATCTGCTCCAACGTCCTCAATACTGCGACCGGAAAACCCCTGATCAAGCCATGGCTGCTGAAAACCATGCAAATCAAGGACAGTACCGGGCGCGAGCATGCGCTCAAGGTGGGATTCCTCGGTTTTGTGCCACCCCAGATCATGGAGTGGGATCATCGTCACCTGGCGGGCAAAATCAAGGTGCAGGACATCATCAAAACAGCACGTACACTGGTGCCCAGACTGAAAGAAGAGGGCGCAGAGGTCATAGTCGTGCTGGCCCACTCCGGCCTCGGCTCTACACCTTACCACCCCATGGCTGAAAACACCGTGTACAACCTCAGCACAGTGCCCGGCATAGACGCCATTGCCTTCGGCCACAGTCACAGTGTGTTTCCTTCCGATGACTATGCCGACCTGGCGGGCGTTGACAGCGCCAGGGGTACTATCAACGGTGTACCAGCCGTCATGGCCGGACGCTGGGGCAGCCACCTGGGGGTTATTGATCTGACACTCGAACAGCGCCGCAACCGGTGGCATGTCGTCCAGGGCCGGGCACAGGCGCGCCCGATCATGACAGCCGACGGCACACCGCTGGTGGAGGCTGACCATGCGCTGGCAAAAAAACTGGCAGACGAAAAAGCCCGGACACGTGCGTTTCTTGATGTGGAGGTCGGACGCTCAGACACTCCCCTCTACAGTTTTTTATCCCTGGTCCAGGACGATGCCACCACCCAGATCGTCAACCAGGCCCAGATCGACTACGTTCAGAAGCTGTCTGAAAACAAGCCCGAACTGCAAGGCCTGCCCATTCTGGCCGCTGCCGCCCCCTTCAAGGCCGGCGGGCGTCACAACAACCCGGAAAACTACACAACAGTGGAAGAGGGCGTCCTGACGCGCCGCAATGTCTCGGATCTTTACCTGTATCCCAACACCCTCGTGGTGCTGAAAGTGACCGGCTCGGATGTCAAAGAGTGGCTGGAGCGCTCAGCCGGACTGTTCAACCAGATCGACATCCACTCCAGCCGGCCGCAGCAGCTGATCAACTGGGCGCAATTTCGTACCTACAACTTTGATGTCATCGATGGCCTGTCCTACAGCATCGATGTCAGCCAGCCCAGCCGCTACGACGGCGACGGAAAGCTGATACACCCCGCCGCCCACAGGATCAAGCAATTGCGCTGGAAAGGAAAACCGGTACGGGCCGATCAGTCTTTCTTGTTGGCCACCAACAACTACCGCGCCTGGGGTGGCGGCCATTTTCCTGGCACCGGAGAAACGCGGGTGCTGGTCGCAGCACCGGATGAGACGCGCCAGATTCTGGCAGACTACGTCGCCAGGGTCAGCAAGGCGCAAGGACAGGTCAGGACGAGTGCCGATCACAACTGGAAGCTGGCCCCCTTGCACACCAAAACCCGGCTGGATGTGCGCTTTGAAACGGCGCCCTCGACCCTGGCCGCCGACTTTATCAAGAAGCATGCCCTCCACCCCGTCCAGGCTGTCGGGACAGACAAGGAAGGCTTTGCCCTCTACCGCATCGACCTCACCCAGGGCTGACAACAGCCAAACCGGCTGCGTCATAACGCAGCCGGTTATCTCAGACCCGAAAATGTGCTTTCATGGGAGGCTCTCTCCTGCAACCTGCAACGAGGTATTGCCGTGCTCCTGTGGTCTGTACTTTTGGCAACAACCGCCCTTGCCTTGTCCTATAGCAAGCAAGGGCTGTCCCGATCCGCCGCCGTTCTGGGGCTCTTCGCCGCCGCTGCCTGGCTCTTTGGCGCTGCCACCGGCATCGTCCTGATAGCGGCAATCCTGGCCACACTGCTGGCCGTGCTGACACACCAACCCCTGCGAGCGCACTGGCTCAGCCGCCCACTGCTGTCCCTCTACAAACGTCTGCTCCCCGACATTTCTGACACAGAGGAAACAGCCCTGAAAGCGGGCACTGTGTGGTGGGAAGGCGAGATCTTTTCCGGCAAACCCGACTGGAACCGGCTCAGGGCACACCCCGACCAAAGGCTCACGCCAAGGGAGCAATCCTTTCTGGACAACCAGTGCGACACCCTCTGTTCCATGATCAACGAGTGGGAGATCACCCGTGAAGGCGATATGCCCGCCGAAGTCTGGGACTACATCAAGCAAGAGCGTTTCCTGGGACTGATCATTCCCAAGGAATACGGAGGCCTGGACTTCTCGGCCCAGGCGCAATCTGCCATTTTGCAAAAATTGTCGGGTTTGTCCGTGACGGCTTTCTGCACCGTGGGCGTTCCCAACTCACTGGGCCCCGGTGAGCTGCTGGTAAAATACGGCACCGAAGAACAGAAAGAGTACTATCTTCCCCGTCTGGCCGATGGCCGTGACATCCCCTGCTTTGCCTTGACCGGCCCGCGTGCAGGTTCCGACGCCACTTCGCTTCCCGATACGGGCATTGTCTGCCGGGGCGAGTACGAAGGTGAGCAAGTCATTGGCATACGGCTGAATTTCTCCAAGCGTTATATCACCCTGGCACCCATTGCCACAGTCGTGGGGCTGGCGTTCCGCCTCTTTGACCCCGAAGGCCTTATCGGCGAAGAGCCGGACATCGGCATCAGTCTGGCGCTGCTGCCCCGAGACCTGGAAGGCATGGAAATAGGTACCAGACACAAACCGCTGGGCTCTCCTTTCCTGAACGGTCCCATCAAGGGCAAGGATGTTTTCATCCCTCTGGATTTTCTGATCGGAGGCGCACCGGGACGCGGCCAGGGATGGCGGATGCTGGTCGAATGCCTGTCGGTGGGACGCTGTATCACCTTGCCTTCCATTGGCGTTGGCAGTGGCAAGTTTGGTGTGGCCGCCAGTGGCGCCTATGCCCGTCTGCGTCGTCAGTTCAACATTCCCATCTGTCAGCTGGAGGGCGTACAGGAGGCCCTGGCGCGTGTTGCCGGCAACACCTACATAGCGACTGCCGCCGCCCGCATTACGGCTATAGCCGTTGATCAGGGGGAGAAGCCGTCGGTGGCCGCCGCCATCCTCAAATATAATCTGACAGACATTGCCCGCCATATTGCCATGGATACCATGGACATCCACGGGGGCAAGGGCGTGATGACCGGCCCGGACAATTACTTGTCATCCGGCTATGCCTCAGTTCCGGTCGGCATTACCGTGGAAGGGGCCAACATCCTGACCCGCACCATGATTACCTTCGGCCAGGGCGCCATACGCTGTCATCCTCATGTGCTCTCGGAAATGCGGGCCGCCCACGCCGATGACCTGGCGGCCTTTGACCAGGCCCTGTTTGCCCATGTCGGGTTTGCCATGACCAACGCCACCCGCTCGCTGGTGCTGGGCCTGACCCATGGCCGCCTGGCCAGGGTGCCGGTGGATACACCGGTTCGTCATTACTATCAACAGATAGAGCGCTATGCGGCCTCATTTGCCCTGATGGTGGACGTCTGCATGCTGTCTCTCGGTGGCAAGCTGCGCTTTAGAGAGATGATTTCCGGCCGTCTGGCGGACATGCTCTCGGCGCTGTACATGGCGTCCTGCGTACTCAAGCACTGGGAAGATCAGGAGCAGGCCAGCTCTGATCTCCCGCTGGTGGAATATGCCTGCAAAACACTTTTCTACAATTTCGAAGCGGCGCTCAGCGCGGTGTTGGACAACCTTCCCAACCGTCTGCTGGCCTGGGTGGTGCGTGGCCTGGCTTTTCCGCGCGGCCGTCGCGCCAGACAGCCGGAAGACGCTTTGATCAACAAGATCTCGGCATTGATTACCGCGCATACAGACACACGTGAGCGGATGATCCAGGGGGCTTATCGTGCCGCCACAGGGCCCGCCTTCCTGCACAAGTACGACGCCCTGCTGACCGATGTGGAGCGTGCGGAACCGCTTTACCGAAAGATTCACAAGGCGGTCAAGGCAGGCCAATACAAAAACACGGAGCTGAGCATTGAGGGCCGTATCAGGGAAGGCGTAGCCCTGGGTGTATTGAGCGAAGAAGAGGCCAGCTTCATGCTGGACTTTGAAAAGGAGGTGCTGGCCATTATCGAAGTCAATGACTTCCCGCTGGAACACTTCGGCCCGGTAGCGCAGAACCGCAGCCCTGGAGCCCAACCGCACACAGCCGATTCCACACCCACCGCAGCCTGAGGCTGAATCTGTTCACTGACAAGCTCCGGCCTTCGGGCCGGAGTGGCTGTTCACAGACCGACAAGCTTGCCCCCTCTCTTTCTTTTCCTTCTTCTCTTTCCAAAGACTCACGCTTGCCAAAAAGAAAACGTCCAGCCCTGCTGTTGCACCAGCAGGCTGGCTCTGCATTGCGTATCTTTGTGCAGTCCTCAGGCTCTACCTCCCCATCAGGCAGGCCCCGGGAACGGTGTCTGCTTCCACCGGTCATTGAAAAACCGGGAAAGCAACCGGTTGAAGCTGGCGCCCGTTGCCCCGCCATTTACGCCCCTGTTTCACCGCCAGCCGGCAGAGCCCCGCCATGCCGGTGATCACAAGGTCGGTATCGCGACAATTGAAAAAGCAGGCAGCCTCTCTTGACACTGCTGAAACTTGAGCCATATTTCTTGGCCGAACGTGCGGCGAGTCCCTCTTCGGAAAATAGGGGAATGGAAAATAGGGGAATGAAAAATAGGGGGATGAGAGAAGGGTACGGCTGCTGGTGCAGCGTCGATGCCAAGGCTTGTTATGGACCAGAACACTACCGCCGCGTGCAACAAGCAGAGGATTTATTGCATTTATTGCAAAGTACAGGCGGGCCAACCCGGTGTGCTGCTGCCGTCCGGGAGCGGCAGCAGGTGTCCATCAGGTTGTGCGCCTGTCCCCCTGGACCTCTGGAATTTGGCAGTATGGCTTTGCTTCAGGAAAACCGCTGATGTCGCCGGTGCGCTCACTGATTCCCTCAAGGTTCCTGCACACCCGGGGTGCGAAGACGGGGCGAACGTCGCCAACGGCGGGAGCTCGCCTGGAGCACTCACGGAGCACTTGGCAACGTGGCTCCCTGTAAGCCTGGTGGGGGCGTCCTGCCTTCGGTCCCTTCAGCTTCAGATGGGAGGGAGGGGGGCGGTACTGTCATCAAACGGCACCAGAGAACGGCGGCAGGCACCTGCCTTCTCCCTCTGGACCTGGCGACTGTGGCGGCCGCTTGTACGATCGCCGCATTCCCTTTGGCTGCGTCCCCCCTGCCGGTACGGGACGACCTTGCCGGCACGGTGTCTGCGATGATTGCTGCCTCCCACCCCGCCCCGGAAAGCCATGAAGGTGGCTGGCCACGCGCACGCCCAATCACAGCGAGCAAGGCGGACAAGGCCAGCAAAGCTGGCGACAGCGGCGGACCGACTTCTGGTGCAAAAGCCCGCCGGGTTCTGCAACTGCCCGCTCTGGGAGGCAAGAAGTCCGTACCTGGCAAACTGAAACAACCGGCTCATCCGCACATCACCGATGTCATGCGCACCGATGTCATGCGGCCTGATGTCCCGACCGCTGACACCGGTATTCGCCAGAAACACAACGGTCGCAGCCGAATCGATCTGGGGACCGGCTGGGAGGGCAAACAGCACCTGGACAGAAAATATAACGGGGGCCTGCATTGGGGTATTGACTACCTCAAGCCGCTGTATCCTGGACAGCGCAACACAGTGCTGCTCGCGCTCGGCGGCCATGGCCTGACAGATCAGACGCTGAGCCAGCCTGGGCGCACCCTGGCTGATGTCGGCCTTGTGTACCGCACCTGCGTAGACGAACACAACACCCTGGGCTTGAATCTGTTTTTTGACTGGGACCTGAATCAGAAACACCGGCGCGCCAGCCTGGGACTTGAGGTTATGGCGCCCTGGTGGCAGCTGACCGGAAACTACTACAAGCCCCTGACAGACTGGAAGGCTGCGCCCGGCTCCCGGTCGCAGCCCGACCCCACCTCGATTGAGGCCCGCCTGCTGGAGCGTCCGGCCCACACCTATGAAATCTCGCTGCAAGCAGGCCTGCCCCTGCTGCTGGACCTGAGCGCCAAGGCCAGTCTGTTCCATGTTCGCAGCGACCGTTCCAGCCTGGTCGACAACAAGGGGTTGACAGAGAGTGACCCGCATGCGGTCGCGCTGACACTGAATTACCATGCAGTGCCGCTGGTGACATTTTCTGCGACACATGTCTTTCGGCCAGGTGTCAACACCAACGGAATCAGCCTGCGCATGTTGCTGACCTTCAACCTGGACCAGCCCCTTCGCCAGCAGTTGCAGAAAGTGACCCATCACGCGCTGTTCGGCAATGATCCGGATATGGCCACGCGCTTTGCCACCCGCCACTACCGGAATTTTGTGGACTACAAGTTAAAGTCCATAGATCGCGATGCCCTGGACATTGAAACCCTGGGGCCTTTCCTCGCCGTCTATGGGGAAGAACAACCCTCTGCTGCACACGATCAGACTTACATCCCACCAGGTCAGCCCGTCACCATGATGGCCAAGGTGAAAAGCAAGGCAGGGGCTCCCATGGCAGGTGTTCCCATGATCTGGAAACTGACACGAGTGGATAAGCGCGCAGGTGTCAATCACAGCATTATACTGGGTGGGCCCGGCAGCCCGGGCCTCACGACAACCACAGACAAGGTTGTCAGCATCAATGCCCTGTCGAACGCCCAGGGGAACGTTTATGTCACTTTCACAGTGCCGCAGGATGAAAACATTACGGTCAGCGCAGAGGTGCTGAGGTCTCCCCTGTAGTCTGATCACAGCTTGCATATCAAGACGTGGGTTTTGCTGCGACTGACACAAACCCCTGAAGCGTACGAATCCGCCTTGCCTGGCGGGCTCCTGTCGGGTCCTCGTTGTGTCGGTTGCCTGACAAGCTTTCCGTACGGCATGGCTGATTCTTGTGACGATTTACGCAAACGCGGTGCTGATGTAGATGAACTGTAGGGATTGCAACCTGGAACGATTGTGGGCAAAAGGGCCGGGCTCCTGCCGAAGGCCCGCCGTTCTCCTGACTGCGGGGCTACTTCTGACCGGAATAGCTACAGCGACTCAGGCGCTGGAATTGCAGTTTGGCTATGGTCCGCAGCAAAAGGAGAATTTGTGCTTGCAGCCGTATTTCACCCTTCTCGACGAGGACGAGGACACCATGGAGCTGGTAGTAGAAGGTCGGCTGTATGAAAGAGAAGGTGGTTGTGCGGACAAGAGCCCCTCGAAAGGAGAGCCCTTGCAACTCCCCCTGGCAGGTCAAAAGGTGGTGGTGACCTATGAGGCACAGCTGAGGCCATGCAGTGCTGCCAATGGCGACACGAATCACACCAGCCGCACCTTCAGAACGACAACGAATTATCTGGGGTCTTTCCGCGTAGCCACAGCTATTGTCGAAAACAATGCCATCCAGCTGCATGTCACAGTGAAATACTACGGGCAGGAAAGCGAGCGGCGTAATCCTTTGATCAAGCACAAAAAAGTCCTGCGCACGACGAGATGGCGAGACACGCCACACCTGGCGCTGGTCGGCCACCCGGGCCCCGATACTCAAGGCCCCTGGGGCCGCTATGAACTACAGGCCACCCTGGCGGACGAGGAGGACGGGGACCCTCCTTTTAAGGAACGCATTGCAAAACTGAGTGTGGAACCCGCAGATGATACGCAATGGCTCGATCTTGCGCAGCTGGACAAGGAAGATTCTGCGGTTGATATAACGCTGCTAGGCAAAAACCCTCAATGCAACAGTGCCATGTATGCCGTAAACAGGCATGACGGCAAGGTCGGCTTTGCTGCGGTGCAGGCGGTGTACAGGCCAGACGATAGCACTGCACTAAAATCGAAGCCCTTCATACTGGCTTTTGGGTTTAAGGCAGAGCTCAGCTGGAAGAACAACGCACGGCAACCTGTCAGTGGCATCGCCAGTACGATCGCCAGTACGCCTGAGTATCAAGACGAGGTACTTCTTCAACGTCCGGTGACGCACAAAGGCCAACAAGGTTACGGAAACCCCTTGTTCCAGAGCGAGAATGCTCTGGTAACGCTCAGGCTCAGCTCTCTCCTGGACCACCAGCGCCGGTTGCAAGGCGTCCCTGTCACCTGGCGGCTGGCGAACCAGCCCCCCGATATGGCTGTTTTCCTTCAAAACAAGGTTGAGGACAATGGGATTGAATGGTCTGCCGCAGACCAGCGGGCCGCTGCAAGCACGGATGACAGTGGGGAAAGCCGTGTGTCCGTCTCGGCCAGGCAGTTGTACAGGATGGTCGACAAGAACCAATCAAATTGGCGAAGTTACACCCCAACCACGGGCCATGCTGTCGTGCGGGCTGATATCCAGGGGCAGCGGGAACAGATACAGGTGCCCTTCATCGACAGCCAGTGGCTGGCGATGGAGGGCACCGAAGACGACAAGGGTTATCCATACCTCAAGGTGCTGGGCTACCTGGGCACCGACCGACAAACACCAGCCTCTCGCAAGCTGGTCGCCGCGCAATTTAACGAGGAAAGCTCCACTCAAGGACGCCAGGCTCTGTTCTCTGCCCGCTCTGCCCGCTCTGCCGACTCTACCGACTCTACCGACTCTACCGACTCTACCTACTCTACCTACTCTACCTACTCTACCGACTCTTCCGACCCTTCCGACTCTCCCTCTGGAATGGGTTCTCCCAGCCGCCTCTTGTTCCACAAGGTCCAGAAATCTGGCCAGCTCGGGTTTGCTTGCGAGGATTCCTGCCGGCAGGCCCTCGCGTCTCATAAGGGATTCGTTTGTCTTCAACAGGTCCGGCCTGATGACAGTGATCCGCTATATGTGCAGGGGGGGCAAGAGGAGGCGCAGGAGAGCCGAACCAATATCACAATGAAATTCGTGTCCAAGTCTAAGGAATTGCACAAAGAGAGCAGGTCCTGCTGCCCGCCCCACCCCATACAACCGGCCATTGAGCAGCCCGTGGCAGACGGCGCATTCTGCTTCGATCTGCCTCCTCCAACACTGCTGGTACGCAACGAGGGCCCCGATACTGAAGGTCCCCAAGGTCCCTATTTCGTGGATGTCAGACTGCCAAAAAACAAGGGACATAACTTCGGGCCAGGGCCTGAACGGGACAATATCAGGCTGGAGGCAACACAGGATGTTTCATGGCCAGATCCTCTTCCCCCCCTAAAGGATGTCAACACAATTATTATCAGCAGGATCAGCAGGAATCCTGACAATTCATCGGATAATACCCTCAGCTACAAGGTGGAGAGCTCGGATGAACAGGCCGGTGTTGTTGCCCTCAAGGTGGTGTACGAAACAGAAGACGGCGGCATAGAAAGCGAGTCAGTGCCGCTCCTTCTCGCTTTTGGATACAATGCAGAACTCGATTGGAGCAACAACGCACCGCAAACTTTCAATACTGACAAACAGGTTGTAGTCGAATGTCCCCATGAACCAAAAGACGAGGTAATTCTCCAGCGACCAGTAGCCCCGGGGGCATACAGCAATGCCTATTTTCAGGAAGAACACGCCCTGGTGACGCTCAGGCTCAAATCCCTCCTGGACAACAACCGCCTTTTGGGAAACATCCCCGTCACATGGCAGCTGGCGGCCAAGCAGCCCCCCAATATGGCGGTTTTCCTTCAACAAACGACTGGTAACCCGGATGACCAATGGAATCCTGCTGCCCAGCAGGTCGATTCCCGGACGAATACAGACGGGCACAGCGAATGTCCTGTCTCGGCCAGGCAACTGTACAAGATGGAAAACAAGGACAAGGAGAATTGGCGACCTTATACCCCGGCTGTTGGCAAGGCTGTTGTCGTTGCGAATATCCAGGGACAGCTTGAGCGCATCGAAGTCCCCTTCATCGACAGCCTGTGGCAGCTGTTCAAGGCCAGCAAAGACGCCGAAAGCATCCCACAGCTCTCTGCGCTGGGCTACGTGGGCACTGACAGGAAGAGCAAAGCCTCTCGCCCACATGTCACGGAGCAAATGACTGATCCCTGGTCTACTGAAGGACGCCAGCTTCGACTTTCTGCCCGTCGTGCTGATCAAAGTGGGTACATTTTTTCTTTCTTGTTGCCGCAGGAAAAAACGCCGCAAGCGCCCAGCCCCCTCCAGTTTCCTTGCGGGGATGCGTGTCGCGGAATATTAGCGCAGCATGGGGGGGTGATGTGTATTGAGCAAGTTCGCCCTATAGGGGCTAATTTCTCGTTTGGCGGCTTGAGTGAGGAAACGCAGGAGAGCCGAAAAAATATCACCATCAAGTTTGTGTCGGAAGAATCGTCAGAGGCGTGCGCATCCTGCTCCCCGCAGGTTCCCGATCAACCAGACACTGCGGAGCCGGTTGAGGACGGCGCATTCTGCTTGGACATGTCCTCTTCTCCTGGGCTATCGAATCTTGCCGACACTCAGACCGCCCCTGTTCAAGATTCCCCCAGTGGCCACCAGGCGCAGGCTGACCTGGCGGACGAAGACGATGGTCTGGCGTTGGAGCAGCTGCCTGAAACCGAAGACGACACACCGAATGGCTAGATGATGAGACTCCGAAAAAGCAGCTTGGCACTATCGAGACGAACAGGCTCTGAGAAAACGGGCTGATCTACTGGCATGGCCAGGTCAGGGGAAGAAAAAGGGACCCACTTGGTGTTCTGAGGTCTCGAACGGCAAGGAGCAAAGACTTTGAGTATTGAAACTGTCGCCGCATGCCGCGCCGTTCACAGGCCAGGAGGAACCTTGCTCTGCCTGACATCCGGCACATCTGTCTACCAGATCAGCCGGCCACGATGGATGACGCAACCACAAGATGTGCCACAGTCGCCTGCGCCCTGGGGTCCATACCTTGGCAACTGACAAGAGCAAATAATCCAGCAGACCCCGGTCACAGCGTTATACTGGCTGAGGCGGGAAGCTCGGGCATCATGAAAAGCGCTGTGGATATCGTCAGTCACCGTCTCCTTGTTGCGCGTCAAGTACAGCCAGGTCATCGCTTTCGCATCGCAGCCGAAGGCCGGTCAAGGCCTCCGGTGCCTTGGCAGCCGTCCGTCAGGCCTTGCGCCAGTGGTGCTGCCTGCTTCTTCGTCTGGATGTCGGCAACCCTTGTCGGCCCTGGACGGGTTTGCGGGGCAGTGCCCCTCGCCCGCACCCCGACGGGTGTCTGGCGTACAGCAGCAGATTCTGGTGACGGTTTTGTGAACTCTGCCTCGGTAGATCAGTATGGGTGAGCTGTCGGATCTGTAGCCGTGACCAATTCCATCTGTAACAAGTCTGCCTCCCATTGGACCTGTGTCCTTTGTTGTGTAGTTGGCCTGCTTCTGACCGGGATAGCGGCAGCGAATACGCGGTTATTGCGGTTTGGCTATGGCGAGCAGGAACGAGAGGATTTATGCCTGCAGTCGGATATGTTTTTCGACGAAAGCCGGAGCCCTATGCCTTTGACAATACAAGGGCATCTGTATTACAGAAAGGGCGGTTGTGTCCCTGAAACGGTCCCTCTCGCCAGGAAAGGCCAGCCCCTGCCACTCCCCCTGCAGGGTCAGAAAATCCTGGTGACCTACAAAATACAGACGAAGCCCGGGGGAACACAGCACGGCCATGCCGATGACAGTGAGCACACCCAAAAAACGAGAACGGATCAGCTGGGGAGCTTTCAGGTCACAACGACACCTGTGCCCACAGATGCTCTCAGTGTGGAGGTAACAGTCAAATACTACGGCCAGGAAAGCGAGCAGCGTGCTCCTGTAGCGGAAGAAACCAGAGTCCTGCGCCCGAAAAAATTCTCAGCAAATCCGCAACTGACGTCTGCCGACGATCAGCCCACCGACACGCAAGGTCCCAAGGGGCAATACCAGGTGCGCGCCTGGCTGCCGGACGACAAGGGTACGCAGTCGTTTGATGACCGCATGAAAAAGCTGCACCTGGAGGCAACACACGAGGCTCAATGGTTCAATGACGAGACACTCCAAAAGCTGCTGAAAGCTGTCGAGATAAACCTGCTGAAAACCGAACAAGAGAACAACGCCGCTGTCTATACCGTGCAAGGCACTGACAACCGGGCCGGTGTTGTTGCGATCAAAGCGGTGTATCAGGCATCCGATGACAACCAGACGGCATCAGAGCCGTTCATGCTTGCTTTCGGCTGCAAGGCAGAACTCGGGTGGAAGAACAATGCGCCGCAGGCCACCGATGGTTTCGCCTGTCCGCATGCAGATCAGGACGAGGTCATTCTCCAGCGCCCGAGTGTGTCAGGAGGAAAAGCAGGGTACAGCCGTCGCTATTTCCAGAAAGAACACGCTCTGGTGACGCTCAAGCTCAAATCACTCCTGGACAACCAGAGCCCTTTGGAAAAAATTCCTGTCAAGTGGCAGCTGGCGGACAACCAGCCCCCCAACATGGCGGTTTTCCTTGACACAAATACTGATGACGAGGGTGAAAGCTGGGATGCTACAGGCCAGAAGCTCTATTCCTCGACGGATGAAAACGGACAAAGGGAAGTGCCCGTCTCGGCCAGACAACTGCACAAGATGGTCAACACGGGCAAAGGAGATAATTGGCGGCCTTATACCCCGGCTGTTGGCGAGGCTGATGTCGTTGCGGATATCCAGGGACAGCTTGAACACATCACAGTACCTTTCATCGACAGCCTGTGGCAACTGGCCCAGGTCAGCAAAGACGACAAATGGGTTCCACAGCTCGATGTGCTGGGCTACGTGGGCATTGGCGGAGAGAAAAAGGCCGCTCGCAAACTTGTCACAGGGCAAATGACTGATCCCTGGTCTACTGAAGGACGCCATCTTCGGCTTTCTGCCCATGATCTTGGTAAAACCGGTTCCATTTTTCGTTTCTTGCTGCCTCAGAAAAGCGAGGAGCGAGCTCTCCTGCCCACTCTCCGGTTTCCCTGCGAAGGCTGCTGCCGTAAAAAATTCGAAGAATCTTTCGGTCGCATGTGTATTGAACAAGTCCGCCCTGCCGGGGATAAGATAGGGAATAAATGGGTGGACTTTGGTTTTGACGGCTTGTCTGAGGACGCGCAGGAGAGCCGGAAGAATATCACCTTCAAGTTTGTGCCTGACAAATCGTCAGAGCAGTGCGACTCCTGCCCCCCACCTCTTCCTGATCAACCAGCCACTGAGGGCAAGGTTGAGGACGGCGCATTCTGCTTCAACAAGCCACTCAAAGTTCCTGCTCCAACACTGAAGCTGCTCAACAAGGGCCCCGATACTGAAGGTCCCCGCGGCTCCTATCAAGTGAAGGTCAGCCTGGCGAAACAACAGAGAACTAACTCTGGGGCTGGGTCAGAACTGGACAAGATCAGCATGGAGGTAGCACAGGATGCTCCATGGCCAGATCATGACCCCCCGCGAAAGGATCCCAAAGCAGTTGAGATCAGCAGGGTGAGTGAAGACACAGTGCATAATGTCACCAGCTTCAAGATGAAGGGCCTGGACGAGACTGCCGGTGTTATTGCCGTCAATGCGGTGTACAGGCCAGACAGCGGCATAGAAATCAAGTCGGAGCCTCTCATGCTCGCTTTCGGCTGCCAGGCAGAACTCAGGTGGAAAAACAACGCGCCGAACCAGACCGCCGATGGTATCGACTGTCCGCATAATGATGACCAGGAGATAATTCTGCAGCGACATGCGGATGGCGTTATCAGCAACACGCCCTTATTCATGGGTGAGCATGCCCAGGTGACACTCAAGCTCACATCTCTGTGCGACAATCTCCCATTGGCAGGTATCAATTTTACCTGGCTGCTGGAGCCGACAATCCAGCCTGACAACATGGCGATTTTCACGAAAAACCTGACCGATGACTATAGCTCGAACTGGTCTGCTGATGCCCAGAAAACCTCAGCATGCACGGACGCGTCGGGCCAGCACCAGATAGACATCTCTGCCAGGCAACTGTACAGACCAGTCAGTAGCAGCAGGAGAGACAAGCAAGACAAGGCCTACACGCCTGCCGCTGGCAATGCTGTTGTCCTGGCTGATATCCAGGGGCAGCAGCAACGCATCAATGTGCCATTTATCGACAGCCTGTGGTTCAAGGGCGAAGCGGGTCAGTTCTTCAGCCATGATGCACACATCAAGGTTTTGGGTTACGTAGGCACCGACCGCAACAGCACGGCGTCCCGTGCATTTGTTGAGGGTGCTCTGTCGGAGAACCAACGGAACCTGCGTTTCTGGATGAAACTTCCCCAGCGTGAAAACATGCCTGAGTACATTCACTTTGTCGGAAAAACCAGCAACCCTTTCAAGTTCACAGGAGACACAGAGCGCCCTGTCGACTTCGGGAACGTCATGGACGCCTACGAGACTTATCAAGGGCCGGTTTGTCTCTTTCAGCAAGAACCTACTGGATTTGACTCTGGGAAAGAGCTGACCCTCAAGTTTGATAAACAAGGGTGCAATGCGTGTCCATGCCCTCCGGTCACGGCCCCGCAGCCTGGCTCTGATCAGGGTACAGCGGTAGAGCAAGGTGCATGCGGTTTCACGATTCCCTGACTTCTTGATCGATTGATTGATGCGCAAACCGCCCCTTCAGATCACCAAGCCTTCCCCTGGCCCGCCACCGAGGCCAGGCGTACGCTGATAGCGAGAGCGGTACGCACAGGTGAAAAGAACCCGGGCAGAACAACCCGTCAAAAGGCCCTGAACAACTACCAGACACAACCTGTTTTATAGTGGCAGAATCCATGCTCTGAAAAGCACCAGAACC